>NZ_JBIMPP010000048.1:0-61899 GCF_043906805.1 Actinomadura sp. SCN-SB
CGCTCCCCACTCGCCTCCGGCACGTCTCCTCGCTCACGCGACGACCCTCCGTCCCTTGCTCGCCAGCAACCAGACCAGGTACAGGCCGCCCAGCACGCCGGTCACCACGCCGACCGGCATCGCCACGGGCAGCCGCAGCGAGATCAGATCGCCGCACACCAGAAGGGCCGCGCCCATGAGCCCGGCCGACAGCACATGCGGGCCCGTACGCCGGGTCAGCCTGCGCACCAGTTGCGGCGCGGCCAGCGCGACGAACAGGACGGGACCCACCGCCGCCGTCGCCGCCGCGCACAGCCCCACGCCCGCGACGACGAGCATCGCCCGCGACCGCTGCACCGGCACGCCGAGCGCCCGCGCGGCCTCGTCCCCCAGCTCCCCCATGCTCAGCTGGCGCGAGAACGCCAGCGCCAGCGGGACCAGCACCACCATGGCCAGCGCGAGCGGCCTGGCCTGCTCCCAGCCCCGCCCGTTGAGGCTTCCCGACAGCCAGAACGCCGCCTCGTACGCGTCCCGCAGCTCCGCCCGCGTGATGAGGTAGGCGTTGAACGCCTCCAGCATCGCCGCCGCGCCGACTCCGATCAGCACCAGCCGCATGCCGTGGACGCCGCCGCCCTTGTACGACATCGCGTACACCGCGAGCGCCGTCGCCACCGCGCCCAGCACCGAGCTCGTGGCGATCGCCACGGCCCCGCCGCCGAAGATGAGGATCTGCACCAGCGCGCCGGTCGCCGACCCCGTCGTGAACCCGATGAGGTCCGGGCTCCCCAGCGGGTTGCGCGAGATGCTCTGGAAGATCGCTCCGCTCATCCCCAGCGCCAGGCCCGCCAGTAACCCGACCAGGGCCCGCGGCAACCGCAACGTCGTGACGATGAACTCGGTGGCCTGGTCCCCCTGCCCCACCATGGCCTGGACGACCTCGGCCGACGAGATGGGGAAGTCACCCGTCCCGACCACGAGAACGGCGGCGCCGCACGCCACGACGAGCAACGCGGCACCGACCAGGACGATCCGCGGCTCCCACCGCACCGAGACGGCCCCGCCGCGCAGAACCCTCATAGCTTCCGCATCTCCCCACGCCGCACCATCAGCATGAAGATCGGCGCCCCGAGGAACGCGGTCACCAGCCCGGTCTCAAGCTCACCCGGGGTCACGACGCGGCCGAGCACGTCCGCGAACAGCATCAGCACCGGCGCGAGCAGCAGCGAGTACGGCAGCACCCAGCGCTGGTCGGGCCCCACCCACGCACGCACCATGAACGGCACCGCCAGCCCGAGGAACGCGATCGGTCCGACCGCCGCCGTCGCCGAACCGCACAGCACCACGATCGCCACCGCCCCGAGCGCCCGCGTACGCCCGGGACGCACACCCAGAGCCTGCGCGGCCTCCTCCCCCAGCCCCAGCGCGTTGAGGGAACGTGCCAGCGCCAGCCCGAGGACCGTCCCCACAGCCAGGAACGGCAGCACCTCGAAGAAGACCTCCAAGGGCCGCCCCGGCAGCGACCCGACCTGCCAGAACCGGAAGCTGTTGAACGTCCGGGGGTTCAGCAGCATCAACCCGGCCGTCAACGCCGTGAACACGGCGTTCATCGCGGCCCCCGCCAACACCAGCCGCCCCGGCGACGCCCCGCCCCGCCCCTGCGCGCCGATCAGGTACACGAGCGCCATCGACCCGGCGGCCCCGGCGAACGCGGCCCACACGTACACGAGCACCTGGTCCGTCCGGAACGCGCTCATGACGATCACGACCGCGAGCGCCGCCCCGCCGTTGACCCCCAGCAACCCGGGCTCGGCGAGCGGGTTCCGCGTCAGCGCCTGCATCAACGCGCCGGCCAGGCCCAGCGCCGCGCCCACCGCGACCCCGAGCAGCGTCCGCGGCAGCCGCAGTTCCCGCACGATCAGCGCATGCTCGGACCCGTCCGGCGCGACCAGCGCCCCGACCACGTCACCCAGCGGTACCCGCTGCGCTCCCACCGCGAAACTCGCCGCCACGGCCAGCGCCAGCAACCCCAGGAGCAGCGCCAGCCCGCCCCACCGCCCGGCGCGAACACCTCCTGCCGCAGGCACCCCCTCACCTGCGGACGCTTCCCGCACGGACGTCAGCACCCAATAAGGGTAGCCTAAGCTAAATCGCCCATGGAGGGCCGCCGCGGGCTCGTCCCGCCCCTGTAGGCAATGCGATCCGCGATCGCTCCCAGGATGAACCTGAGTTCGGGTGAACGGCGGAACGCCCTCCGCCGTGGGCGTGAGGGCGTTCCGGTTCGTGGTCGGTCAGCGGGTGGCCGAGACGGGCTCCTTGGTGGTCGAGGGGGTGGGTTCGGGTGGGGGTTCTTCGGAGATGGCCAGGCGGTCGTGGACGGGGCGGAGGAAGGCGGGGAGCCACCAGTTGCGGCGGCCCAGGAGGGTCATGGTGGCCGGGACGAGCAGCATGCGGACCAGGGTGGCGTCCAGGGCGATGGCCAGGACCAGGCCCAGGCCGATGGCCTTGATGGGGGCGAAGCCGCCGGCGGCGAAGCCGGCGAAGACCACGCCGATCAGGAGGGCCGCGGCGGTGACGATGCCGCCGGTGCTCTGGATGCCCGCGGCGACCGCGGCCTGCGGGTCGTCGCCGGCCAGCGCGCGTTCGCGGATGCGGGACAGCAGGAACACCTCGTAGTCGACCGAGAGGCCGAACGCGATGGCGCCGACCAGGACCGGGACGGTCAGGTTGATGTAGCCCACGCCCTCGGTGCCCATCAGGCCGGCCAGGTTGCCGTCCTGGAAGACCCAGACCACGGCGCCCAGGGCGGCGCCGATGCTGAGGAGGTTGGTCAGGACGGCCTTGACGGGCAGGACGACCGACCCGGTGAAGGCGAACAGCAGGAGGAGGGTGCCGACGGCGACCAGGGCGACCGCCCAGGGGAGGCGGTCGGCCAGCATCGCGCGGTAGTCCATGAGGCGGGCGGTGTCGCCCGTGACCTGCACGTCGAGCGGCAGGTCACGGATGGCGGCCACGGCGTTGCGGGCGTCGGCGCCCTCGGCCTGGCCGGTCGGGGTGGCGGTCAGGACGGTCAGGCCGGGGGCCATCTGTCCGGCCTGGACGTCGGTGACGCCCGGCATGGCGGACACGGTCTGGCGCAGTTGCGCGATACGGGGGTCGTTCGCGGGGATCGCGGTGACGACCTGGATGTCACCGGCCCACTGGACCTGGTCGGGGAAGTGCTCGTTGAGGCCGTTCCACATCTGGCGGGTGTCGGTGGAGTTCGGCAGCATGCGCGGGTCGCCCATGGCGATGCGCATCCCGAACACCGGCACCGCCAGGGTGACCATGACGGCGGCGGTCGCGACCAGGACGGCGACCGGGCGGCGCTGGACGCCGCGGGCGACGCGGGCGAACACCTGGCCACGGCCCTCGCGGCGGCGCGGGCGGATCCGGTGGCCGAAGCGGGCGAGGAGCGCGGGCAGCAGGGTGAGCGCGACCAGCATGTCCACGGCGACGACCCCGGCGCCCGCCAGGCCCATGGACCGCAGGAACGGGTCGGGGAACACCACCAGCCCGGCCAGCGCGACCATGACGGTCAGCCCGGAGAACGCGACGGTGCGCCCGGCGGTGGCGCTGGTGCGCGCCACGGCGGTCGCCACGTCCGGGGCGGTGCGCCGCTCCTCGCGGAAGCGGCTGACCATGAGGAGCGCGTAGTCGACGGCCAGGCCCAGCGCCAGCATGGTGACGATCTGGACGGCGTAGACCGAGATGTCGGTGACGGCGCTGAACGCGAACAGGATTCCGAACGCCCCGCCGGTGCCGACGACGGCGACCAGCAACGGCAGGCCGGCGGCCAGCAGCCCGCCGAAGACGATCAGCAGGAGGACCAGCACGACGGGCGTGCTGAGCATCTCGGCCCGCGCGACGTCCTCGCCCGCCTGCTCGTCGAACTCGGCGTCGGACAGCGGCCCGCCCGCGACGGTGACCTGGGCGTCGATCGCGCGGAGACGTTCGGCCGCCGCCTCGGCCGCGGCCTCCTCGCCGTCTCCCGGAGCGAGCTGGACCTGGACCAGCAGCGCCCTGCCCGTCGCCGTGGAGGGCAGCGGCTCGGACACCGCGGTCACGCCGGGCACGGTGCGCGTGGCGGCGACCGCGGCGGCCACCTCCCGCCTCAGCTCCGGATCGTTCGCGGGCTTCCCGGTGATGACGGCGTTCAGGGTCTCGGGACGCGGCGCGGCCTCCTCCAGCCTCTGCGCCGCCTTGTACGACTCGCTGCCGGGCACCGTCCCGACGTCCGGGACCAGCCGGCCGAACACGCCGGTGCCGATGCCGAACCCGGCCCCGACCACCACGAGCCAGAGCGCGACGACGGCCCAGGGCCGCCGTGCGGACACCCCCGTGAGTGCGCGGATCATGACAGCCTCCAAGTTTTGTGAGCTGCACCGATGTTCGTACGGCCGCGCGCTCGGCGGATCGCCGCCAGGAGCGGAACGGCGTCCCGCTCCGGGGAGCGGGACGCCTCACTCTCAAGAGTGGTTCAGGCGTGCTGAGGGGGTGCGTTCTCACCCGGCTGGACGAGGCCGGACTCGTACGCCAGCACGACCGCCTGCACCCGGTCGCGCAGGCCGAGCTTGCTCAGCAGGCTGCTGACGTGCGTTTTCACCGTGTGCTCGGTGACGTACAGCTCGCGGGCGATCTCGGCGTTGGACAGTCCCCTGGCCACCTGCCGGAGCGTGTCGGTCTCGCGAGCGGTGAGCGCGTCCAGTCGCCCGTCGGGACGAGGCGCGGCCGGGCGGTCGGATGACGAGGGGGCGGGACGGCCTCCCCGGCTCACCACGTCGGCGATGAGGCGGCGGGTCACGGTCGGCGCCAGCAGCGCCTCGCCCGCGGCGACGACCCGGACCGCGTCGACCAGCTCGTCGCGCCGCATGTCCTTCAGCAGGAAGCCGCTCGCCCCGGCGCGCAGCGCGTCGTACACGTACTCGTCGAGGTCGAACGTGGTGAGCACGAGCACCCGCGCGGAGGTGTCACGGCAGATGGCGGCGGTCGCCTCGATGCCGTCGACGTTGGGCATGCGCACGTCCATCAGCACCACGTCGGGACGCAGCTCGCGGGCCAGCCTGATCGCCTCGGCCCCGTCGGCGGCCTCGCCGACCACCTCCAGGTCGGGCTGCGCGGAGAGGATCATCCCGAAGCCGTCACGGACCAGGGCCTGGTCGTCGGCGATGAGGACACGGATGGGCTGCGCGGATGGCACGCGTCCGATTTTAGGGGGCGTTGCCGTTAAGAGGCAGGTTCGCCCGCACGTGGTAGCCGGTGCCGTCCGGACCGGGTCCCGTGACCAGGTCGCCGCCGGCCGCGGTGACGCGCTCGCGCATGCCGATCAGCCCGTGCCCGCCCTTGCGCCCGTTGGCCGTGGCGACGGTCGCGGACGGGCCGCGCCCGTCGTCGCTCACCTCCACGACCAGCGTGTCGTCCCGCCAGATCAGGCGGACCCGTACGGTGCGCGCCTTCGCGTGCCTGACGGTGTTGGTCAGCGCCTCCTGGACGATCCGGTACGCGGTGACCTCCAGGTCGGACGAGATGGGACGCGGCGGGCCGTCCCGCTCCAGGGTGGCCTCCAGCCCGGCGTGCCGGACGTCCTCGACGAGCGTCTCCAGCGCCGTCAGCCCCGGCGCGGGACGCCGGGGGGCGCCGTCGGGCTCGGCCCGCAGCACCCCCAGCGCCCGCCGGAGCTGGGCCAAGGCGTCGCGCGCCGTCTCCGAGACGGTGTCGAACATCCGCTCCGCCTTGTCGGGGTCGGTGCGGACGGCGAGCGGCCCGGCCTCCGCCTGGATCGCGATCATGCTGATGGAGTGCGCGAGGATGTCGTGCATCTCCCGGGCGATGCGCTCGCGCTCGCGGGTGGCGGCGGCGGCCCGCTCCTCGGAGAGCCGGGCGGCACGCTCCTCCAGCATCGCGATCCGGTCGCGCCGCGCCCGCGCGCCGGTGCCGAGGGCGTAGGCGACGGTGAAGCAGACCATGGTCAGGGCGAAGTCGATCCCGATCTCCTGGAGATCGGTGATCTTCGGGCCGAGCGAGGTCGTGATGCCGGCCAGCGTGCCGCCCGCCGCGATCAGCCGTTCGGGGGGCGGGCACAGCGCGGCGAAGGTGTAGGTGGCGACCAGTTGCGCCGCCGGCAGGTCCCCGATCGCGTGGGCGAGCGAGAGCCACACCGTGCAGATCCCGCAGATCATGGTCACTTCGAACGGGTACCGCCGCCGCCACATCAGGGGGAGGCAGCCGAGCAGCGCCACGCCCACCAGGTACCAGGTGAACGTCCCCTCCCCGAGCATCTGCGCCACGGCGTTGCCTATGCACGCGGCCGTGAGGACCGCGTCCACCGCGATGGGCGGCAGGGAGCGGGCCCGCTCGGCGATGCGCTCCGCGCGGGCGGTCAGAGACGACATTCGTCCAGTATCGGGCCTGGACGTCACCGGTGTCCTCACTCGTGAGAGCGAGGGCGCCCGGCGGGCCGTCCGTCAGCGGTCGACGCCGTAGATGACACGGCCGCGGCGGGCGGTGCCGTCGATCTCCGCGTACAGCCGCAGGCACCAGATCACCCGCCCCGGGTGGGTCCGGCTGAGCACCGGGACGTCGTCCTCGGTCAGGTCCCGCACGTCCCGGAAGCGGCGGGCCGGCTCCCGCACCCTGGCCCGTCCGCCCAGCCCCCCGGCCAGCGAGAACACCAGGTCGTGGGAGCGGGCGGCCAGCGCGCTCCACCAGGAGGCCGGGTCGGCGGCGGGCGGCAGGTAGGCGACCGAGCACACCGCCTCGTCGACCGCGACGGCCGCCTCAAGGGCGCGGTCGGGGCCCTCCCGGACGGCGGCGGGATAGGCGGTGAGGCGGGTGAGCAGTTCCCGCGTGTAGTCGGCCAGGGCGGACGCCTCGGCCAGCGGGCGGGGCCTGGGCGTCAGGCTCTCGAAGTAGAGCGCCTCGGGATCGAGCCCGGCGACGGTGAGCGCCTGCGAGGCGAGCGCGGCGAAGGCGTACCCGGTCGCGTCATCGGCGGGGAGCGCGCCCAGGGCTTGCGCGACCTCCGGCGGCGCGTCCGTGCCCAGGACCGTCCGGACGCCGCGCACGCCACGTTCGGGCCATGGCAGGACGAGGTCTTCCTCGGAGTCGAGCGCGGGCAGCGCCACCGCGTCGGACGCGGCCGGGGCGGGGACCGCCCGCGCGGCCCGCCCGCGCCAGATCTCGGCGAGCTTGCGCGGCAGCCGCAGCAGCGCGCAGTTGAAGGCGATCCACTGCCGTGCCGGGTCGTCCTGGCGGCGGACGTCGCCCACGTGCTCCCGGACGGCGCGGTCGGCGTAGAAGGCGTCGAGGAGCGTGCCGACCTCATCGTGGCGCGGAGCGGCCGGTCGCGGCGGCTCCGGCTCGCCCAGCAGGTCGTCCAGGACGGCCCGCACGCCGGTGAACGCCTCGCCGCCGGGGTCGCCTGGGTGCAGCAGGGCCGTCTGGTCGAGGGCGCGGGACAGCAGCCTGAGCCCATCGTGCAGGGTGCTCGCCAGCTCGGAGTCCGCGACGGCGAGGAGCCGCCGGAACGGCTCGGCCTCTCCCCCGCTCATTGCTCACCGCTGAACGGGTCGCGCGCCTCGTCCAGTTGCAGGTCGGGCTCGGCGAGCTCGGTGCTGAACACCGCGCCCGGGTCCCGTTCGACGTCCGGTAGCCCTTCCGCCCGGACGAACGGCGGGCCACCCGGGTGCAGGCGCAGCAGGCCGTCCTCGTCGACCGACACCCAGCACGCCACGTACGGCGCCTCGGGCGGCGGCTTGCCCTCCCCCACGCGGACGACGTCGTCGCTGTCGCTGAAGCGCAGATGGAAGGTCCACGTCCCGTTGCGAGGCGGACGGCGCAGCGGAAGGGCGGACAGCAGCCCGGCCCGCACCCGGCCGTCCCGCCCGCGGAAACGGTCGGGCAGGACGGCGGGGTAGATGCGGCCGTCCGGGCCGATGGCCAGGTCCCCGAACACGACCGCTCCGCCGGCCGGGTCCTCGGGCGGGGTGTCCACCACGAGCTGGAAGCGCGGCCCCGGGTCCCCGCCCACCGCGCGGCCCATGTTGGCGAGCACGTCGTGGATGTTGCCGAACGTCTCGCCCGCCAGGACGTAGTGCGGCCGTTCCCCGCGCCACAGGTGCAGGGTCGGGGTCAGCTCGTGGCTCATGTCGAGCATCGTGCGGATCTCGCCGGGCCACACCGACGGGGACAGCTCCTCGGCGTCCGGGCGGCTCTCGTAGCTGAACGACCCCCAGCGCAGCGACGCCGAGCCCTCCACCTTCCGCATGATCTGGAAGCTGCGCAGCAGCGGTCCCGTCGCGTCGGTGCGGACGCGGGTGCCGTGGTCGGCGTCCACGATGTCCAGCGAGTCCCCGGCCGACAGCACCACCAGCTCCTGGCCGTCCTGCCCGGCCAGCGCGAACGAGCTGGGCAGCCCGCGGAACAGGTTCTCCACCTCGACGTCGATGACCGAGTCGTCCTCGCGCAGCCGGGCGGCGGCGTTGGCGGGCTGGTCGTGCCCGAACTGCCGCAGGCTCTCCGCCCAGCAGGCCCCGATGGACGCGGCGTTCTTGGGCAGCGTCCGCTCCACCTTGATGTCGTGCGCCGACCAGGCGAAGGTCTCGTGCCCGCCGGGACGCGCCCCGAAGCCCGCCGCGAACTCCTCCTCCACCAGCGGCAGCGCGCTGGCGTTGCCGGTGAGGATCAGCTCGTCCAGCCGCTCGTCGCGGTCCCGCAGGCGCTCCTCGACCAGCGCGTTCGCCAGCTCGACGACGCGCCGCACCGAGGGACGGGCCAGGTCCTCGAACTGGGCGCTCCGCAGCACCAGCTCGTCCACCCCCCGCTCGGGGATCACGGCCCGGGAGTCGTGCAGGGCCCGCAGGATCCGGCCGAGCACCGCCTTGGAGACGCTGTAGGAGCCGTTGCCGCGCGCGGCGCCCAGCTCGCGCTTGGCCTTCTCGGCCTCGTCCCAGAGCAGCTCGAAGGCGCGGCGGCGGCGCGGGTCCCGCTTCCAGTGCGTGGGGACGATGTCCTCGACCAGCTCGGTGATCTCGCCGGGCAGCGGCAGCTCGTCCGCGACGTGCATGGGCAGGCTGCCGGCCAGGTAGCGGCCGTCGGAGTCGCGCAGGGAGTCGGGCAGCGAGGCGGCGAGCCGCTGCGAGTCGTGCGCCAGCAGCGCGTCCGCCAGCAGCAGCTTCAGCCAGTGGAACACGCGCAGCGTGATCAGGTTGCCGCCGAGGTTGGCGTGGCCGCTGGACCCCCGCAGCGTCGGGACGATCCGGTAGAAGCGCCCGGTGAACCGCGGGTCGCTTCCCGGCAGCGGCGGCGTCTCGTCGCTGAGCACGAACGTGATGAGCGCGATGTCGGTGGTGCCGCCCCCGATGTCGACGACCAGCACGTTCCGCTGCCAGTGCCCGGGACGGCCGGGCAGCGGGCGGCACCGGGCCCGCAGCGCCTCGATGCCGTTGCCCGAGCGCGCCCCGACGTCCTTCATCAGGAAGAAGAACGCGGCGCCCACGGCCTCGTCGTAGCTGGTGTAGACGGTGGTGACGCCCAGCGCCCTGCGCACGATGGGACGCAGCTCGCCGCGCACCTTCAGCGAGGCCATCGCGGGGTAGGTGACGACGACCCGGCCGACCGGGCGCCGGTCCATCAGGCGGCGGTGCTCGCGGCGGTCGGTGAGATGCCGGTTGGTGCGGTCGATCAGGTCCGCGTACGAGGCGCCGATCAGGTCGCGGACGGTCAGCTCCCGGCCGTCCAGCGTCCTCTCGACCTGGTCGAGCCGGTCGAAGCGCGCCTTGAGGCCGTAGAACACGCGGGGGCCGTCATCGGGCGCGTCGGGTTCGGCGACGTCCACGGTGGCGGGGCCCAGCCGCACCTTCAGCGGGTCCACCGAGGTCACCTCGGCCCGGCTGGACAGGACGGTGTCGCCCTCGTTCGGGTCCAGGACGATCTGGTGCAGCGACCGGGTGTCCAGGGCGGGGACCGCGAACGCGGTATCGTAGCAGCGGTGCAGCCGCACCGCCAGCCAGCGGCGCAGCGCGTCGCCGGCGTACTGGAGGTCGAGGTCGAGCCTGCGCAGCACCTCGTGCATCAGCTCGTCGCTGCTCGACCGCCGCGAACGCAACGCCGCGACCAGCTCGCGCACCGGGTCGGTGACGTCCGGGATCAAAGACTCGGCGATCTCGGCGAGCAGTTCCCGCCATTCCTCGGCCGCGTCCCCGTACGGGTCGTGCCGCTCATCGGGGACCGACTCCAGCAGCGCCACCACCTGGTCGCGCAGTTCCTCCTGCTGGTTGACCGACATCGACACGCGCTGGACCAGCTCGCTGTCGAGCAGCGTGACCGTGGAGTTGGTCGTGCCGAGGTCGACGGCCGCGAAGCCGTGGTGGGCGTCCGTCACGGCCTTCCTCTCCTCCGGGGCCTCCGGGGCCTGCGGCGCCGGCTGCTCGGGCGCGGCGAACTCCCGTACCGGCGGCGGACCGTACTGGGACGGGGGCGGTGGCGGCGGTGCCTGAGCCTGCGTCTGAGCCTGCGTCTGGGCCTGCGGCGGCGGCACGTACGGCGTCCCCGCACGCGGCCGGAAGATCAGGTCGCAGGCCACGCGCTGCGACATCTCGATGCCGGGTCCGCCCGAGCCCGCGGTGGGCAGGCCCCGGTAGACGACGTCCAGGACGAGCCGCACCCGCCCCGCCCCCTCGATGTCGATGGCGGGGATGGACGGGCCGGGAACGGTGATCTGCCCGTGCAGCGGCTCGGTGGTGAGCCGCGCGGCCCGGAACGCGTTGCGGACGACCTCCCGCAGCACCTGGGACGGGCGGGCGGGTTCCAGGTCGGCGGTGATGGTGGTGAGCCACACCGGCGGGTGGGTCGGGGTGACCTCGAGGTCGGGGAGCCGGTACCGGCCGCCCTGCTCGACCAGTTCGATGGGCCCGCCGCCCCAGCCCGCCCGCGTGGCGGCGGGCGGCGAGATCCGTACGATCAGCGGCATCAGAGGTCCCCCCGTCCGGTGTCCTGGAGCAGGGCGTCGGCGAGCAGGCCGAGCGCCGCGTCGTCCGACCGGCGCTCCTGGCCGAGCGCCCGCGCGGCCAGCCGCCCGTAGTCGCCCTGCGGCAGCGCGTCCAGCCTGCGGGCCAGCGCCGCGCGCACGTCGTCGACCAGGGCGCGGCGCCGCCGCTCGGCCTGAAGCATCACCTTGCGGGTCAGGGCGTTGACCAGCTCCCGGCGCACCGCCATCACCTGGATCTGGTGGCGCCGCTTCTCCAGCTCGTCGGCGGGCCAGCCGTGCGGGACGGGGTAGTCCGGATGCCAGGGCAGCCCGTGCTCGCGGCGCAGGGGGAAGTCCTGGACCTGCGCGCTCTCCTCGGGTGGAGGCGAGTCCGTGGGCGGCGGTTCGTCCGGGGCGGACTTGCGCGCCCGTTCGACCTCCTGCCGCACCCAGCCGAACGTGAGGAACTGGTCGGCCCAGGCCACCGCGTCCCTGTCGCCCTCCGCCCCCTCCAGGAGGGACGCGATCCGCCTCCGCGGCTCCTCGGCCTCCTCGTCGCGGGCGCGGATCCAGCGGTCGAGGAGGGTCTGGTCGAGGTCGACGATCTGCGACTCCAGCCGCTCCAGCGCGGCGTTGAAGCTCTTCTCCAGCTCGCCGGTGTCGTTGGGGCGCAGCTCGCTGCGGTCGAGCTGCCGGATCGGGACGACGCCGCGCTCCACGGCCTCCAGCAGCCGCCGCCATTCGGGCCAGCGGAACACGTCGTCGACGACCCGTTCCTCCACGGCGGCGCGCAGCCCGGAGTCGCCCTCGGCCTGGTCCATCTGCGGACGGACGTTCTGCAGCAGGCCGCGCGCGTTCCTGGCCACCTGGATGAGCAGCCGCCGCAGCTCCCGCTGCTCGGGGGTGGGACGTCCGGCGGGGCGGCGGCCGTCGACGGGACGTAGCGCGCGGGCCAGGTCGCGCTGCGCCCGGACGCGGTCGTCGATGAGCCGGGTCATCCGGTCGAGCCGCAGCGGCATCCCGTGCTCGCCCACGTGCCGGGCGATGGTGTCGCGCAGCCGTCCGATCCCGCCGTCCGCGGCGGCCGCCTCCAGCAGGGCGCCGAGCGGGCGTCCCGGGTCGTCGGCGTTGAGCCGCTGGGCCAGCCTGCGCCAGCCGTCCGCGCACGCCCGCGCCGCGTCCGCGCTGCCGACCTCGACCGGCGACGCCTCGCCCTCCGCCAGCAGCCGCGCGTAGAGGGCGGAGGCGAGCGTGATGCGGTCGGTGTGGCCGTGGGTCACCGCCTGCTCGGCGATGCCCAGCAGGGTCCGTAGCGCGTCGGAGTGGCCCAGCACGGCCTCGGTGTGCAGCGGGCCGGGTGACGCCTCCGCGCCGTGCAGGCCGCCGGGGAGGCGGTCCAGCCGGTTGGCGACGACCAGGCAGGACGGCGCCAGCTTGGCCGACCGGGTGCGCTCGAACCTGGTGATGAGCCCCAGCGGCGCCTCGTCGTACGGGGACTCGGCGTCCAGCATGATGACGATCGAGGTGAGCCGGTCGATCTCCTGGTCGGCCAGGTAGGCGTCCCGTTCCTTGGACGCCAGGCTGCCCAGGCCGGGGAAGTCGACCAGGCTCACCGACTCGGCGCCCAGCTCCTCCAGCGGCCACACCGCCGTGGGGACGAGCACGTCCAGATGGATCCGGCGGATGAACGCGAACCCCGCGGCCAGCGCCTCCTCGGTCAGCCGGGCGCCGGGACGGATCGGCAGGCCGGGGCCGGGACGCGGCGGCATCTCGCCGCGCGCCGTCTCCAGGACGTCGGTGTCGAGGCGGATGGCGCTCGCGCTGAGCGTGGCGAAGTCGACCTGCTCCTCGCGGCCGAGCACGTCCCGCCCGGCCAGGCAGGCGGTGCGGAACGCGAGCAGCTCCAGGATCCGCAGCCGCAGCGCGGTGCTCCCCGTGGGCCAGCCGCGCTCGGTGAACCAGCGCACCAGCCCGTTCCAGCCCTCGGCGGTGAAGCGGGCCGGGCCCTCGGGCAGCAGGCCGTCCAGTTCGGCGAGGGCGCGGTCGTCGAGCTTGCCGGAGCCGCGCGCCGTGTCGCGGACCGCGTCGAACAGGGCCGCCAGGCATCCGGCGAGGTCGGTCTCGTTCAGGAACTCGACCCGCGCGCCGGTGAGGCGCGACTCGGTGTCCTCATGCGAGGGCCGCAGGTGCAGGACGGTGACGTTGCCGGTCGTCGGCGCGTACCCGCTGGGCAGCAGGTCGGGACGGCCGAGCAGCATGTTGAGCAGCAGCGTCTTGCCGGTGCTGTGCACGCCGAGCACGCCGATCGTGACCGGCTCGTCGGCGCAGCGGCGGACCAGCTCGGCCCGGTCGAGCAGGGCGCGGCGGGCGTCCTCGGCGCCCGGAGGCAGCTCGCCCGCCGCGGCCACCCGGGCCACCAGCGCGTCGTTGGCGCGGCGCAGGCGCTCGATCTCCGCGGCGGCCTCCGCGGTGTCGCCGGCCAGAAGACGCCCCTGTCCCACCATGCTGCCCCCCGCGGAAGCCACGTTCTACGGCGCTGTCACCATTCACGGCATTGTGCAGTGAAACAGACCGTATCCACTCCGCTTTATGTGACGCGGAGCGACATGCTTCCGATCCGCCCGATCTCGGTGTCGAGGCGGTCACCGCGGGAGATCGGCCCGACCCCGGGCGGGGCGCCGGTGAACAGCACGTCGCCGGGCAGCAGCGTCATCACCGACGAGGCGTAGGACACGATGGCCGGCACCTTGGTGATCATGGTGGAGGTGTGCACGGACTGCCGCACCTGCCCGTTGCACTCCAGCCGGATGTCCAGGTCGGACGGGTCGCCCACCTCGTCCGCCGTGACCAGCCACGGCCCCAGCGGGCTGAAGGTGTCGTAGCTCTTGCGGCGGGACCGGTCGGCGGGGCTGCGCACGGTGATGTCCAGGCCGAGGGTGTAGCCGGCGACATGGTCGAGCGCCGACCCCTCCGGGATGTCCCTGCCCCCGGTGCCGATGACCACGACCAGCTCGGACTCGTGGTGGATCTCCTGGCCGGCCTCGACGATCTCCTCCGGCAGCACGATGTCGTCCGCGGGGCCGCTGATCGACGACGGGGCCTTGAGGAAGACGTCGAAGTTCATCATCCAGGACTCGACCTTGCCCAGCGTGCGCTCCTGCACGCCGTGCATCTCCGCCACGTGGTCGGCGTAGTTGCTGGCCGCCGCGATGATCTTGGACGGGTTGAGGGCGGGGGCGCGCAGCCGTACCGAGTCCAGGGGCAGCGCCGGCCCCTTCCCGGCGGCGCGCGCCAGGCCGTCGGCCAGGTCGCCGAGGTCCCGGCACAGCGCGCGCCACCAGCCCGCGGTCAGCGGGTCGGGGTCGTGCGGCCAGGGCAGCGCGGCGGTGACGTCCACCAGGCCCTCATCGGTGACCACGCCGAGCCGGTGGTCGTCGAACAGCGCCAGCTTCATCGCGGGTTCTTCCCATTCTTCGGTTGGAACGTGGAGGTCACGTCCTGCGGGGCCGCCAGCGTCTCCTCCCGGTAGACGCCCAGGGCGCGCAGGACGGGGGCGTCGCCGAGGCTGAACAGGTCGGCCTGGGTGTCGGCGTGGTGCTCGACCGGCACCCACGACGGCGCCACGAACATGTCACCGGCGCGCCAGTCGAAGCGCCGGCCGCCCATCACGCTGTGGCCCTCGCCCTGATACACGACGTAGATGGTGTTGCCGGTGCGCCGCACCGGGAGGGTGGCCCGTCCCGGGACGACCCTGTGCATGCCGCAGCTCAGCGTGGGCAGGACGCTGGCGCCGTTCACCGGGTTGGTGAACTCCAGGCTGACCACGCCGTCGTCGCTCGCGGCGGCCAGGCGGGTCAGCTCGGCGTCGGTGTCGGCCCACCGGTAGGCCAGCAGCGGGGACGGCCTCGGGTCGAGCGCGTCGGTGACCCGGCCCTCGGCGAACCGCGGGCCGGCCGGGCCGCCGCGCTCGGAGGCGTTGTGCGGGCCGTCCACCGGCTGCCGGTCGTCGGGATAGGGCTCGAAGAAGACGCCGTCCAGGGCCTCGATCATCGGCAGGTCGAGGCCGTCGAACCAGAACATCGGGGCGTCGCCGGCGTTGGTGTGGTCGTGCCAGGCCCAGCCGGGGGTGAGGATCAGGTCCCCCGGGCCCATGTCGCAGGCGTCGCCGTCCACGGTCGTCCACACGCCCTCGCCTTCGAGGACGAAGCGGATGGCGCCGGGCGAGTGCCGGTGGGCGGGCGCCGACTCGCGCGGGCCGAGGGCCTGGAGCGCGCCCCACAGCGTCCCCACCGCGTAGGGACGTCCGCCGAGACCGGGGTTGGCCAGCGACAGCACGCGGCGCTCGCCGCCCCGCTCCACCGGGACGAGACGGATCGCCTCCTCCGCGAGCGGCCGCATCGTCTCCGCGGGCCACAGCCACGGGACGGCCTTGGGACGCGGCTCGGGCGTGAGCAACTGCTCGGTGATCGTCCAGAGGGGCCGCAGGGCCGCCTCGTCCAGCCGGGCGTACAGGGCATCGAGCGCCGCCGCCGGAGCGTCCTGACGTTCGACCGTCATGTCCGTGCCTCCTGGTTACGCGACTCGTTCCGCGACTCCGTGTGTGTCTCGTTCCACTCTTGGTTCTGCCGCCGAGCGGGTTCGAGTTCCTCGATCGCCTCGGGAGGACGGCCGATGCCGAACCGGCGCACGCTCTCCAGCAGCGACACCCGCCGCATGTAGGCGCGTGCGCGTTCGGGGTCCGCCGCGGTCGCCCGCATCTCCTCGTGGGTGGCGCGGCGCGCGGACTCGTCGGTCTCCTTGAGCCGCTCGGTGTTGCGCTGGGTGTCGGCCTGGACGTACTCGATCGCGATGCGCCGCCGTACCGTGTCGTAGGCGTCGAGCTCGGCGTCGGGGTCGGCGTCGCCGGCGCGGATCCGCAGGATGCGCTCGGTCGCGTCCATCACGTCGTGGATGCCGCTGTTGAGGCCGACGCCGCCGATGGGGCTGTTGATGTGCGCGGCGTCCCCGGCGATCACGATGTTGCCGCTGCGGAAGGTCGAGGCGACCCGCTGGTGCACGTTGTACGCCTGGTGGTCCACGATCGGGTACCCGTCCGGGTTGGGCGCCACGCCCTGCAGCGTCTCCTGGAGCCGCTCGGGGGCGGTGGCCTTCTCGATCGGCTCGTCCGGCGAGACCGGCAGCACCACGCGCCACGACTCGGGCGTGCGCAGGACGAACAGCCACTGCACGGGGTCGGCGATGTAGTTGACGTGGGCCAGGTCCGGGATGAGGTCGCGCAGTTCCACGGTGGTGCTGACGATCAGGAACCGCTCGGGATAGGTGAAGCCGGGGAAGCCGATGCCCTGGGTGCGCCGCACCGTGCTGCGCGGGCCGTCGGCGCCGATCAGATGGGTGCCGGTGATGGTGCGGGTGCCGTCCGGGGTCTCGACGACGGCCGCCACCCCGTCCGCGGTGGTGGCGGTGTCGACGACCCGGGAGCCGAAGAGCAGCTCGACGCCGTCGTCCTCGCGCAGCCGCTCGTAGAGGAACCGCACCAGGTGCTGCTGGTTGAGCTGGAGCCGGTACGGGTAGGGCGTCTCGTCGGACAGCAGCCGGAAGTCGAACTCGGCGATCAGCCCGTCCCGTCTGTCCCTGAAGTGGTACAGCGGCACGACCAGGCCCTCGGCATGCATCCGGGACGTGATCTCGATGCCGTCCAACAGTTCCAGGGTGGCGGCGTGGAAGGTCGAGGCACGCCAGTCGGTGAGCGGGACCGCGTTGGCCTCCACCAGCACCACGGGGGTGCCGGCGGCGGCCAGCCGCGCGGCCGCCGTCATGCCGACCGGACCGCCACCGACCACGATCACCGGCCGATCGGTCCCCCGGAGGTTGGGAGTCTCGCTAAGCGTCATGGGCCAACGCTGACATGTATTCCGCCTGGACGAAAGATTTGATGCTAAAGTTCCGCTATGTCGAACTCAGCATGGAGGCGGGGGCCGGGAGCGGGGAGCGTCCCCAGCTCGGTCGACAACGCGCTGCGCCTGCTGGAACTGATCGGCGAGCAGCAGACCCTGCGGGTCTCCGAGGCGGCCGCGCTGCTCGGTGTCGCGCCGTCCACCGCGCACCGCCTGCTCAGCGCCCTGCGCGGGCGCGGATTCGTGCTCCAGGACAAGCCCAACGGCGTCTACCGGCCCGGCCCGGTGCTCAACGAGATAGGGCTGGCCGCCATCGGGCGCATCGACCTCAGGTCCGTCGCCCATCCCATCCTGCGGGAGCTCAGCGAGCAGACGCAGGAGACGGTCAGCCTCACGCTGCTGGAGGGACGCGACGTCCGGTTCGTCGACTGCGTGGAGAGCCCCCGCAGCGTGCGGGTCGGCGACCGCACGGGAGTGGTCATGCCCGCGCACTGCACCGCCGCGGGCAAGGCGATCCTGGCCGCGCTGCCGCCGTTCGAGCTGGAACGCCGCTACCGCGACCGCAGCCTGACCGGGCGCACCCCGCACTCCATCACCGCCTGGGAGCGGCTGGAGGCCGAGCTGCGCCTGATCAGGCGGCACGGGTACGCGCTGAACGAGGAGGAAGGCGAGGAGGGCATCTGCGCGGTCGCGGTGGCCGTGCGCGACCTGACCGACGCCCCCCTCGCCTCGATCGCGGTGGTGCTGCCCGCGGCCCGCACTGTGAAGGCCGACGCGCGCACCGATTTCGTCCCGCTGCTGCAGCGGGCCGTCAAGACCGTCCAGGGGCTGCTGCGGGCCCAGCTCCAGCCCGCCTCCCGCAGCTCATCCGAGAAGGTCTCCGCTACTTGAGGACGTGCTTCTCGTAGTCGAACGGCTTGTCGGTCAGGCCGAGCCGCCGCATCGACCCGGCGATCAACTGGATGGACGCCCTGTCGGTGGTGCCCTTCCAGCTCGGCAGGTGGATGCCGGAGGCGACCTTGGGCGAGAAGCCGGCGATCTTCGGCAGCGCGGCCCGGAACGCGGCCGGGTCGCGCTCGATCTCCTCGGCCGTCCGCCGCACCCCCGCCTGGAAGGCGGTGACCAGCTCGGGGTCCTCCCGCGCCTTCTTCATCGCCATCAGGTAGGTGCCGATCTGGAGCCCCGGCCTGGTGTCGGTGTACGGGCGCGCGATCTCCCGCATCCCCGCGGCCTTGCCCGCCGACAGGAACGGTTCGATCATCAGGGCCGCGTCCACGTCCCCGCGCTCCACGGCCGGGCCCATGTCGGGGAAGCCCATCTCCACCAGCTTCGCGCTCGACAGCGAGCCGCCCACCTTGCGGGTGGACGCGTCGATCACGATCTCGTTGATGTTCCGCAGCGTGTTCACCGCGATCCGCTTGCCCGCCAGATCGCGGGCCGAGCGGATCGGGCTGTCCGCCGGGACCAGGATCCCGGAGAAGTCCTGCCCGGGATCGGTGGAGGTGCTGGTGCCCGACCCGACCATCGCCAGCGGCAGGCCGCGGTTCATGGCGGTCACCGCCGACACCACGTTGGAGCCGGCCACGTCCAGGCCCCCGTTGATCAGCGCGGGGATCACCGCCGCGCCGCCCGCCGAGGTCTGCACCTCCAGGTCCAGGCCCTGCGCCCGGAAGAAGCCGCGCTGGACGCCGTACTTCAGGAACGCCGACGGCATGCCCGCCGTGTCGGACGCCCTGACCTTGCGGAGCCCGTCCTTCCCGGCGGCGCCGGAGCCGCCGGAGCCCGAGCCGCCCGACAGGTCGCCCGGGTAGTCGCTGCACGCCCCGGCGCCCACCAGCACCACCAGGGCGAGCAGCAGCGCACTCAGCCTTCTCATCACGCCGCCCGCTCCTTGCCTTGCAGAGCGGCGAACAGCTCGCTGCGCAGCTTGGCGAAATCGGGGTGGGCCTTGGTGGTGAGCTGGTCGCGGGGACGGGGCAGGTCCACGTCCACGGTCAGCCCGACATGGGCGGGCGCCCTCAGCACCAGGACCCGGTCGGCCAGGTACACCGCCTCGTCGATGTCGTGCGTCACGAACAGCACCGTCGTCTCGTACCGCTGCCAGATGGACAGCAGCAGGTCCTCCAGCTCGGCGCGGGTCTGCGCGTCGACCGAGGCGAACGGCTCGTCCATCAGCAGGATCTTCGGCCGGTACGCCAGCGCACGCGCGATCGCCACCCGCTGCTGCATGCCACCCGACATCTGCCAGGGGTACTGCCTGCCCCTGCCGCCCAGGCCGACCGCCTCCAGGGCCTCCTCGGTGGCGTCCCGCGCCTCCTTCTTCCCCACGCCCTTGTAGCGCAGGGGGAAGGACACGTTCCTCTCCACCGTCATCCATGGGAACAGCGACCGGCTGTAGTCCTGGAACACGAACGCCATCTCGCGGGGCGGGCCGGTCACCGTCGTGTCGCGCAGCCGCACCTGGCCCGCGGTGGACGGCTCCAGGCCCGCGAGCATCCGCAGCATGGTCGTCTTGCCGCATCCGGACGAGCCCAGGATGCAGACGAACTCGCGCTCCCCGACCTCGAACGACAGGTCCGCCACCGCCGGCCGCGCGGCCGGATCGGGTCCGTAGACCTTGCGCAGCCCGGACACCTCAAGCATCGTCGTTCCCCTTCAAACCTCGGTGCCAGAACAGCATCCGCGACTCCACCAGCAGGAACAGCCAGTTGAGCACGAAGCCGAGCACCCCGAGCAGGACGATCCCGGTCCACATCTCCGGGATGGCGAAGGATCGCTGCGACTCCAGCACGAAGTAGCCGACGCCGTTGTCGCTGGCGACCATCTCCGAGACCACCATGAGAATGATCCCGATGGACAGACTGGTGCGCAGCCCCGCGAAGATCCGCGGGGACGCGGCCGGCAGCACGATCCGGGTGAGCCGGGCGCGCGCCGGGATCTGGTACGAGCGTGCCGCCTCAAGCTGCTGCGACTCCACCCCGCGGACGCCGTCGATGGTGTTCAGCAGGATCGGCCACAGCGTCCCGAGCGCGATGATGAACACCTTGGAGGCGTCCCCCGCGCCGAACAGCAGCAGCGCGAAGGGGATCAGCGCGGGCGGCGGCAGCGCCCGCAGGAACTGCACGATCGGGTCGACCGCGGTGCGCAGCGTCCTGGACATGCCCAGGGCCGTGCCCACGGCGATGCCCAGCGCCGCCGCGATGCCGTACCCGGCGAACATCCGACCCAGGCTGGGCAGGACATCCGTGGGCACCCGGTCGAACAGCCACAGCTCGCCGAAGAACCCGGCGATCTCGGACGCGGGCGGGAAGAAGAAGCTCTCCGCCCGTTCCGACCAGGCCCAGAAGCCCAGCAGGATCGCGGCGGGGACCACCAGGTCCAGCGCGATCCCCAGGAGCCGCCGCGCGACGGCCGGCCCGCCGCCCCGCCTGGTCGCGCTCGCGGTCACCCGCCGCTCGCGGGGGGCCGGTCCCCCGCGCCCGCCGGCAAGGGCCGCACTCGTGCCCTCGCTTCGCTCGGTCACGACGCCACCTCTCTTCTCTGCGACGGATGCCACCGCAGGACCCGCCGCTCGCCCGCGTGGAACGCCGCGTTCAGCGCCCAGCCGAGCAGCCCGGTCACGATGATCAGCGCGTACATCCGGGTGGCGTTGTCCGCCGACTGCGCCACGATGATCGCCCGTCCCAGGCCGGGCGTGCCCACCACCAGCTCCTCGGTGACGGTGAGGATCAGCGCGATCGACGACGCGATGCGCAGGCCGGTGGCGATGTAGGGGGTGGCGCTGGGCAGCACCACCGTGCGGAATCCCGCCGCCGTGCCCAGGCCGTACGAGCGGGCGGTGTCCTTGGCGACCGGATCGACGTCCTGGACGCCGTAGATGGTCTGGAACAGCAGCGGCCAGAACACCGCGAACGCGACCAGGAAGACCTTGGTCTGCGTGCCGGTGCCGTACACCAGCACGGCCAGCGGGATCAGCGCGACCGGCGGGACCGGGCGGCAGAACTCGATGACCACCCGGGCCAGCCGGAACGCGGTGCGGCTGGTGCCCAGGGCCAGACCCGCGGGCACGGCGAGCACCGCGCCCAGGCCGAGCCCGGCGGCCCAGCCGAGCAGGGTCCGGCCGATCTCCACCCACAGCGGGCGGCCACCGGCCAGTTTGAAGAACTCGGCGTAGATCTCGCTCGCGGGCGGGAACCAGCGTTGCGGCAGCATCCCGCCGCGTGTGCACAGTTCGGCCAGCACGAGCACGGCCACCACGCCCGCCGCCTTCAGGCCCAGATCGGTGCCGCGGCCGGCCGGAAGCCGGCGCCAGGCGACATGGGACACGGAGCCTCCCCTCGTAACCTGGTGCTCCTCGGAATGGACGGCCCACGCGGCCGTGTTACGACCGCGTGAACCGGGTGCTGTGAACCTATGCGTGGCTTCCACACTGTGCAACACCTCACCATGCAAATTCCTTAACGCGGAATTAGCCTCGATGCGGCGGCGTGAGCTGCCCGAACGCACAAGTCCGCCCCGCCCGGAGAACCGGGCGGGGCGGACCATGGTCACGAGGGGCCGGAGCGTCTCTCCCTTGGGCTCAGTGCCGGTGCCAGAGCTTGCGGCACTGGTTCAGGTTGACGCGCTTGGACTCGCCCCGGTCGACCGTCACCTTGACGGTCTGGAGCACTTTCCCGTCCGGGCGGGCGCAGGTCAGGGTCCAGGACTCGCGCAGGAACCTCCCGGCGCGGTCGCCGTGGACGCCGTCGGCCTGGTACGGGGGCTCGGGACGGATCGAGGGGTTGACGTGCCAGGTGAACCGGCCGCCGTCCGACCGCATCGTGGAGGTCAGCCGCTGCGCGAACGACACCGGGCGGGAGGTGCCGTCCGACTGCGGGATCGGGTTGGTCCACATGTCGAAGCCCTTGGTGACCGTCAGCACGGCTCCCTTGGGGGCCTCACCGGTGATCACGGAGTGCTGTGCCCGGTCGGCGGCCTGCCGAAGGGCGACCAGGAAGGCGCCCCTGTTGCCCTTGCCCCGTACCGCGTCGATGCCCCAGTACTGCTCGGGAACGAGGGTCTGCCAGGTGCGCGGCAGGCCGGTCGGGGGGTTGGTGCAGACCTCGACCGTCACGCCCAGGCCGCGGGTGGCGTAGTAGGACCAGTCGATGGCCTCGCCCGCGGTCTCGTAGTCCTCCGCGGACGTGGTGTGGTAGTAGCCGTTCTGGTTGCCGAGGGCGCCGGCGAACGCGCGGAAGGCGTCGATGTCCTGCGGCAGCCCGGCCTTGAGCTGCAGCGGCGGGTACAGGATGTTGGCCAGGCAGGTGTGCATGGTCAGGAACGTGGTGACCTGGCGGGAGGAGATGGCGTCCCGCACGTTCCTGCTCTCCGGCTCCGACCACGGCCCCGTGCCCGGGAACGGCTCGGACGGGCTCCATCCGAAGCCGTAGTTGCGGTTCATGTCGGTGTTGGTCGCCGTCCTGCGGGTGTTGAGGACGAACCCGTCCACGTTGACGACCGGCACGAACAGGACCCGGACGCGGTCCAGCAGCCGCGTGATCGTCTTGTCGCGGCCGTGGTTCTTCAGCAGGTCGAAGGCGAACTCCATGGTGACCTCGCCGGAGGCCCACTCGTTGCCGTGGTGCATGCCGGTGATCATGAGCACGGGCTTGCCGTCGGCCCGGTGCGCGTCCCGGGTGACCTCGATGCCGGTCACCGGGCGGCCCTCGGTGGTGCGGTGCGGCAGCGTGACCTTCTTGACGAGGTTCGGGTGGCGTTCGGCCAGCCGGTCCATGTCGGACTGGTAGTCGGCCAGCGTGCGGTAGTCGGTGCGGCCGCTGGGCATCGGCGGCGTGGCCCCGTCCGTGGCCGGGGCCGCGGCGGGCGCGGGGGCGGCGGGCGCGGCGTAGGCGGACGGGACCGTGGCGAGCACTGTCGAGGCCGCGAGGGCGAGGACGGCGAACGGCGCCGTGAGTCTCATGGATCACCAACCATGCGGGGGGACGAATCGGGCTACATGATCTTCAAGGCCCCGGTTCCGGCATGTCAACGAACAGTGCTCACCATCACGGCGATCCGGGTATGCGCTCTCCGCAGGGATGACCGTCCCCGCGGTGGGTACCCTCGCCGGCACGTGATCATGAAGCCCCTCGGGGGCAGGGAGGTCTCCATGGTGGAGATGGTGGAGAAGTTCCGTACCGCCATCGCCGACGAGCTGCCCGCCGCGACGACCCTGCGTCACCGCCTGCACGCCGATCCGCGCGTCTCCGGCGACGAGGCCGACACCGCCGACGACGTGGTGCGGGCGCTGGACGCGGGACCGGCGGCGCACGTCGCCGGGACGGGGCGCGTCCTGCGGATCGGCGGCGACGGTCCCGCGGTCGTGCTGCGCGCCGAGCTGGACGCCCTGCCGATCGTCGAGCGCACCGGGGCGCCCTACGCCTCCCGCACGAGCGCGATGCACGCCTGCGGGCACGACGTCCACCTGGCCGCCCTGGTCGCCGTGTGCCGGGCCGCGGCCAGGATCGGTGTGGAGACGCCGATCAGCGCCCTGCTGCAACCACGCGAGGAGAGCGCGCCGTCGGGCGCCGCCGACGTGGTGCGGGAAGGGGTGCTGGACGGCGCCATCGCCGTGATCGGGGCGCATGTGCAGCCCCGGCTTCCCCAGTGCGTGGTATCGGCGGCGCCGGGCCCGGTCAACGCGGCGGCGGACGAGTTCGAGATCACCATCGAGGGGCGGGGCGGGCACGCCGGCTACCCGCACACCGCCCGGGACCCGGTGCTCGCGCTGTGCCAGTCCGTGGTATCGCTCCAGCAGATCGTGAGCCGCCGCTTCGACCCCGTCCACGGCGCGGTCTGCTCGGTCGGCCAGGTCAGGGCGGGCAGCGCGCCGAACGTGATCCCGCGGACCGCCTCGGCGCGGGGCACCGTCCGGGTGATGGGCGACGCGGACCGGCCCGTCATGGCGCGGCTCCTCCAGGAGATCGTCGAGCACACCGCCTCCGCGCACGGCTGCATCGGGCGGGTGACGGTGGAGGAGGTCGAGCCGCCGCTCATCAACGACCCGCCGCTGGCGGCGCAGGCCGCGCGGCGGCTGGGCGGCATGGGCATCCCCGTCGACACCGTGTTCCGGTCGTTCGGCGCCGACGACTTCTCCTACTACGGCGAGGTCACGCGCAGCCTGATGCTGTTCGTCGGCACGGCGTCCACCGCCGCGCCCGACGCGCCCGGGTTGCACGACAGCCGGTTCCTGCCCGGCGACTTCCTCATCGGCCGGGTCGCCGAGGCGTACCTGGCCGGCTACCTGGCGGCCTGCGACACCCACGTATGAGGGCGCTCCGCTAGCAGGCGCTGCCCACGGCCTCCAGCCGGGCGCGTTCCTCGGGCAGCGGAAGCAGCAGATGGGCGATGTCGTCACGGCACGGGCCCCGGCCGCCGATTTGCTGGAGGCGGCGGATGGCGATGCCTTCGCGCAGCGCCCACGGGCAGATCTCCAGGCGGCGCACGCCCAGGTGCCGCATGGTGGCCTCGGCGATCACGGCGCCCGCGAGGATCTGCCGGGCGCGGGACGCCGACACGCCCTTCAGCTTGGCCCGTCCGGCGGCGTCCAGCGCGGCGAGGCGCGGGATCTGGTCCCGGACCGCCTTGAGCCGCAGGACGCGGCGGCCCTCCGCGTCGCGTCCGCCGGTCAGCTTCGCGAGCTGGGTGAAGGTCCTGGACGTGGCGATCGCCCGTCCCCCTCCCGGGCCCTTGCCGGAACGCCCCGTCCACAGGTCGCCGGGGTCGGGTGGCAGGAAGGCCGCCAGCCGTTCGCGGACGAGCAGGCGCAGCCGCTCGACGTCCTCGCGGCACGGCGGGTCTCCGGGCAGGTGCTCGCGGGTGAGCCGCCCGGCGCCCAGCGGCAGCGAGACCGCGTACCCGGGCTCGGCGCCGTCCCCGGCGGCGATCTCCAGCGAGCCGCCGCCGATGTCGGCCAGCAGCAGCGGGCCCGCCGACCAGCCGTACCAGGAGCGGACCGCCAGGAACGTCAGCCGCGCCTCGTCCTCCCCGGAGAGGAAGGCCGGCGCCAGCCCGGTGCGGGCCTCCAGCAGGGCCATGATCTCCTCGCGGTCGGTCGCGTCCCGCAGCGCCGAGGTGGCGAAGGCGATCAGCTCGTCCGCGCCGTCCCGACGGGCCAGGTCGAGCGCGGACGTCACCGCCGACGCCAGCCGGCCGACCGCCGCGACCCCGACCCGGCCGTCCCGCGTGATCGATTCGGCCAGCCGGGTCGGCCGCTTGGCCGAGCGCACGGTCCGGACCGGCTCCGCCGGTTCCAGGTCGACGGTCTTCAGGTGGGCGGAGTTGGAGCCGATGTCCAGGATCGCGGAACGCATGGACCACCGGTACCCCATGGGCACCGTTTCATCCGGGCCGGGCTTTCACCGCGGGACCGGTCAGGGATTCAGGACGACCTTCACGGCGCCGTCCCGCTTCTTCTGGAAGATCTCGTATCCGTGCGGTCCCTCGTCCAACGGCAGGTGGTGGGTGGCCAGCCCCTCCACGCCGAGCGGGTCGGAGTCGTCGGTCACCAGCGGCATCAGGTCGTCCACCCACCGCCGGACGTGCGCCTGGCCCATCCGCAGCGTGACGCCCTTGTCGAAGATCCGCATCATGGGCAGCGGATCGGTCATCCCGCCGTACACGCCGAGGATCGAGACCGTGCCGCCGCGGCGGACGATCTCGATCGCCTGGAGCAGCGCGGCCATCCGGTCCATGCCGACCCGCGTCATCATCGGCGCCGCCGCCCGGTCCGGCATCAGCCCGATGAGGGTGTGCGCGGCCTTGGCGGCGGGTGAGCCGTGCGCCTCCATGCCGACCGCCTCGACCACCGCGTCGGTGCCACGGCCCCCGGTGCGTTCGCGCACCGCGTCCCCGAGGTCGTCGGCGTCGGACTCGTCGATCACCTCGATGCCGTGCGCGCGGGCGAGGTCGAGCCGCTCGGGCACCCGGTCCACGCCGATCACGGTGTAGCCGCGGTGGCGGGCCACGCGCGCGCACATCTGGCCGACCGGTCCCAGTCCCAGCACCGCGACGCTGCCCCCGTCGGGGACGTCCGCGAACTCCACGCCCTGCCAGGCCGTGGGCAGTACGTCCGACAGGTACAGGAACCGGTCGTCGGGCGGCCCCTCGGGCACCTTGATCGGCCCGAACTGGGCCTGCGGCACCCGCAGGTACTCGGCCTGCCCGCCCGGGACCCGGCCGTAGAGCTTGGTGTAGCCGAACAGGGACGCGCCCATCCCGTGCTCGCGCACCTGCGTGGTCTCGCACTGCGCGTACAGCTTCCGCCCGCACATGTAGCAGTGGCCGCAGGCGATGTTGAAGGGGATCACCACCCGGTCCCCGGGCCGGAGGTCCGCGACCGCCGAGCCGACCTCCTCCACGATCCCCATCGGCTCGTGGCCGAGGATGTCGCCCTCGCCCATGAACGGCCCCAGCACCTCGTACAGATGCAGGTCGGACCCGCAGATCGCGGTGCTGGTGACACGGATGATCGCGTCGGTGGGCTCCTTGAGCTCCGGATCCGGCACCGGCTCCACGCGCACGTCGCGCCTGCCGTGCCAGGTGAGCGCCTTCATGCTCGGACCTCCCGCGGTCGGGCCCGCGCCCGGCGGACCAGAGGACTGATCGTCCGCCGCCCTACCCGGCGGGGGCGCGTGAAACCCGCCGCCGGTACCGGTGAGCCGGAGCCGGACCCGGGGGTCGCGTCAGGCGTCGGGAACGCGGGGCGCGGCGAGAGGGTCGAGGCGGCGGATCAGCTCCAGCGCGGTGCCGATGACCCTGGAGGCCTCGGCCTGCGACTCGCACCCGGCGACCTCCCGGCCGGCCTCGCCGATCACGGTGGTGAGGACGGCGACGACGACGCGGTCCTCGGGCTCCGTCCCGGCGCGCAGGAGGATGGCGTTACGCCGGACCCACTCCCGCGTCCTGGTGCGGCGGACCAGCTCGAACCCGGGCGGCGCGTCGCCGTCCATGAACAGCCTGACGAGGTCGCGCCGCTCCCAGCAGCCGCGCAGGTACGCCCTCGCGCCGTGGACGAACAGCTCCAGCGGGTCCTCCTCGCCGGCCGCCCGCGCCTTGGCCACCGCCCCCGACGCCAGCGCGTCCTGCTCGTCCTGGTGGTCCTCGAACAGCGCCAGGAACAGCTCGCTCTTGCCGCCGAAGTGGTGGTAGAGGCTGCCGACGCTGGACCCGGCGCGTTCCACGATCTCGGCCACGCTCGCCGCGGCGAAGCCCTGCTCGACGAAGACCTCGCAGGCCGCCTCCAGCATCCCCCGGCGGGTCTCGGCCGTGCGGCCCCACCGCCAGGAGCCCTCCCCCGCCCGGCCGCTCGCCTTGCGTGCCATCAGCTGCCCATGCCCGTCTCTCCCCGCGCCACCCGCCGCTCCCCGGGTCGCTTCCGCCTCCAGGTTACCGAACGGCATTCCAGAATCGCGGGAGCGGGTGCCGGGCGGCGCCGGGCGCGCCGCCTCACAGGGGATGCGTCAGGCGGATCCGGGTGGCGGACGTCCCCAGCCCGTTGGGGCCGGGCAGGACGAGCCGTTCCCCGCCGTGACGCGGGTAGCGCGCCAGGAGGTCGGGTTCGCCGTAGCGCCGCGTCTTGCGGTGCCACTTCAGGATGCCCGCCATCCAGTCCCACAGCCTGGTCACGTAGCCGTCGAGGGCCTGGCGCGCCTCCTCGTCCAGCCGGTGCTCCTCGGCGAGCGCGGGAAGGTCGCCCGCGATCGCGCGCTCGAACTGGCGCAGCCGGGAGGTCATCAGGTCGGCGACGATGGCGACGGCCTCGTCCCGTCCGCAGCCGAGCAGCTGCTCGACGGCGAGGACGGCGTTGGTCCGCTCCCCCTCGAACTCGATCTCCTTCTGGTAGGAGAACACGTCGTTGACCAGCGTGCCGTAGTCCATCGCCGCGTTCTCAAGGGCCCGCATGGCCGAGGTGCCGTAGATATCTGGCGGGAGGCGGTCCTCCGTGCCGATCCGGGCCAGGCTCAGGGTCAGGTCGGAGCCGAAGGTGAACCGCCGCATCTCCAGGTGGTCGACGGGGTCGGGGACGCGGTCCTGGAGGTGGTGGTGAAGCTCCCACAGCCAGCTCCGGACCATCCGCTCGACGGCCGAACGGAACCGCTCCCGGCCGCCCGGCGACATCGAGGCGGCGGTACGGCGCCAGAGGTCGGCGAGCCCGGTCTCGACGGGTGACAGCGGCGGCGGCGTGGGGCCGAGGTCCGGCGGCATGAACAGCGGGATCCGCGCCACGAACATCCGGGCCCCGGGCAGGTCGCGGTCGCGGAGGAAGATCTTGGGGAAGTAGTCGTCGCCGTAGGTGCCCCAGGCCAGCCACTGGGTGCCCAGGTCGAGGTGGTCGGCGGTGGCGTCCGGGGCGAGCGAGGCGGCGCAGGTCGCGAAGTCGAAGCCGGACAGCAGGGCGGGCGTCCACAGCGGCTCGGGGTGCCGCGCGACCGGCCCGTACATCCCCATCGCCCCGCACCAGTCGACGACGTTGCGGCGGGCACGTTCGATGTGCGGGTTGACCCGCGCCCGGTACGGCATCGTGAACTCGGGCATCCGCACCGGCCCGACCTTCCGATACGGAACGGCCAGCGGGCTCGGCGTGGCCGCCTCCAGCACCACGGCGGCGCGCGACAGGGCCATGCCCATCCCGAGCGGCCCGCCGCCGCCCGCGCCCTCGTTCATGTAACGGCTGGAGCGCAGATGCCACTCGTGCCCGCCGGACTGCCAGTCCTGGAGCCCCTTCACGTAGGCCGCCACCGCGGCGCGCTCGGCCGGAGTCGCCGCGTGCTCCTCGAAGAGCAGCGGGACCTCGGTCAGCGCGGTGTTCTCGAACTGGCGCAGCCGCGAGGTCAGCAGGTCGTTGACGATCTCGGCGGCGCGGCGCGGCCCGACGCCCAGGAACCGCTCGACCACCAGCACGGCGTTGTTGACCTCGCCTTCGGTCTCGGTCTCGCGCTGGTAGGAGAAGATGTCGTTGCGCAGGTGCACGCCGTCGGAGAAGGCGTCCCTCAGCACGCGCAGCGGGCGGCTGCCCGCCATGCCGGGCGGTACCTCGGCGCCCACGGCGTGCTCGACGAGGCAGGCGGACCAGGGGGCGCCGCCGACCGCGCGCCTCTTCTCGATGTACTCGACGGGGTTGGGCACCCTGGCCTCGGAGATGTTGGCCAGTTCCCACAGCGATTCGCGCAGCAGGTTCTCCGTGCTCTCCACGAACCGCGCCCGCCAGTGCTCCGACATCGCCGGGACGGTGCGCGCCCACAGATCGGCGAGGCCGCGTTCCGCCGCGTTCTCGGGCTCGGGCGGCTCGGGCCCCATGAACGAGCAGAGCCGGTCGAGGTAGGCCCCGGCGCCCTCCTGGTCGCGGGACCTCTTGTAGACCTCAAGGAAGTGGTCGTCGAAATAGAACACCCAGACGTACCAGTCGGTGATCAGGTCGAGTTCCGCAGGGACGCAATCGGGGTGGGTGTAGGCGCACAGCAGCGCGTAGTCCATCGCGGCGAGGGTGTCCTCGTCCCAGATCTCCGGGGTGCCCGGGTCGCGGGTGTCGTCCAGCATGCCCATCTGCCGGGCCCACAGCGTGCTGTGCGCGCGGGCGCCCTCCACGTGGGGGTTGAGGCGCGCGGGGTGGACGAGGTAGAAGTCCGGAAGCTCGAACGGCCGCATCGTTAGACCCGCCTCTCACTCGACGTCTCCCGTGCAACGTACGGCAGTCGATCGATGACGGACAGTCAGATTTGGCTGTCCTGCCACGGATCTCGACGTTCCGGTTGCGGGCAATTGAATGGACGCCCAGGTAACCGCCCGGAGGTCGTAGACTCGCTGGCATGAACGCCCGCGCACCCGGCCTCCCGGCTCTCCCGGCGGAGGAGATGCTGAGGCTGGACAACCAGGTGTGCTTCGCGCTGCACGCGACCTCGCGGGCCTTCGACGCCCTGTACCGGTCGCTGCTGCGCGACCTGGGCCTGACCTATCCGCAGTACCTGGTGATGCTCACGCTCTGGGAGTCGGACGGGCTCACCGTCAAGGACCTGGGCGCCCGCCTGCGCCTCGACTCGGGCACACTGTCACCGCTGGTCAAACGGCTGGAGTCGGCGGGCCTGGTGGAGCGGCGGCGCGGCCGCGAGGACGAGCGCTCGGTATCGGTGCACCTCACCGCCGAGGGCGCCGCGCTCAAGGAGAGGGCCGCCGCCGTGCCGCCCCGCGTCATGGAGGCATCGGGCCTCGGCACGGACGAGCTGCGCGACCTGCGCGGCATGCTGCTCAAGCTGACCGAGCACCTCGACGCCACGAACGCCTGATCGCCGCGCCCCCGGGCTCAGTCCTGCTCGGCCGCGCGCCGTGGCCTCGCTCGGACGTGCATGCGCTCGCCCTGGGGGCCGAACAGGCTCAGGATCTCGACGGGCTCGTCCCCCGCGGCGCCGAACCAGTGCGGGACACGGGTGTCGAACTCGGCCGCCTCGCCCGCCTTCAGCACCAGGTCGTGCTCCGCCAGGACCAGCCGGAGCCGCCCCGCCAGCACGTACATCCACTCGTAGCCCTCGTGCGTCTGCGGGTCGGGCGTACCGTGGCTCGGCTCGATCACCATCTTGAACGCCTGGAGGCCGCCGGGCTGCCGGGTCAGCGGGATCACGGTCCGGCCGGGCAGCACGCGCGGCGGGATCCGCACCCGCGGATCGCCGGTCTCGGGCGCGCCGACCAGTTCGTCCAGCGGTACGCGGTGCGCCCGCGCGATCGGCAGCAGCAGCTCCAGCGTGGCGCGCCGGCGCCCCGACTCCAGGCGGGACAGCGTGCTCTTGGAGATGCCGGTGCTCTCGGAGAGGTCGGCCAGGGTGACCCCGCGCCTGGTCCGCAGCTCGCGCAGCCGCGGGCCGACCCTGGCGAGCACGTCGGCGATCTCCGGCGATCGTTCGTCCATGGGCCCCATTCCACCCGAGGGATGTCCTGGGCTCACGCGCGGCCGTTCAGCAGTTCCTCGAACGGCGTCACGTCGGCGTACGGGTCCGCGCGGACCACGGGCGCCCGCCCGGCCATCGCCGCCGCCAGCTCCGCGCCCGCCGCCTCGATCCGCTCGCTGAGAGCGCCGGAACCCGCCCCTTCCGAGCCCGCCCAGTCCTCCGAGGCCGCGTACACGGCCGTCGGGACGACCGGCGCGCGCAGGTAGGCGAACATCGGCCGGACCGCGACGTCCAGCGCCAGCGAATGCCTGGCGGTGCCGCCGGTCGCGCCGATCAGGACCGGACGGCCCTCCAGCGCGCCCTTGTCCAGCACGTCGAAGAACGTCTTGAACAGCCCGCTGTAGGAGGCGTTGAAGATCGGGGTGACCGCGATCAGCCCGTCCGCCCCCGTCACCGCGTCGACGACGGCCCGCAGCGCGGCGGGCGGGAACCCGGTGACCAGGGTGTCCGCCAGGTCGTGCGCGTGGTCGCGCAGCTCGACGGTCACGACCTCGGGCTTCTCCGGCAGCGCCGCCACGGTGGCGGCGGCGAGCCGGTCGGCCAGCAGCCGTGTCGACGACGGGGTGCCGAGCCCGGCCGAGACGACGGCCAGGGTCCGCCCGCGGGTCGTGCGGTCGGTCATCGCACGGTCTCCCTGTCTTCCCTGTCTTCCCTGTCTTCGGTGTCCTCCGCCTTCCCCGCCGCCTTGCCCGCCATCTCGGCGCGGGCGGCCAGCTCGGCGTGGGTGGGCGCATGGGCCGGAACGTGCGCGGGACGCAGCGCCTCGAACTCGCGGCGCAGCACCGGCACGACCTCCTCGCCCAGGATGTCGAGCTGTTCCAGGACGGTCTTGAGCGGAAGCCCGGCGTGGTCCATCAGGAACAGCTGCCGCTGGTAGTCGCCGAACGACTCGCGGAAGGACAGCGTCCGGTCGATCACCTGCTGCGGGCTGCCCACGGTCAGCGGCGTCTCCGCGGTGAACTCCTCAAGGGAGGGTCCGTGGCCGTAGACCGGGGCGTTGTCGAAGTAGGGCCGGAACTCCCTGACCGCGTCCTGGGAGTTCTTCCGCATGAACACCTGCCCGCCCAGGCCCACGTACGCCTGGTCGGCCTGGCCGTGCCCGTAGTGCTCGAACCGCCGCCGGTACAGCTCGATCAGCCGCTGGAAGTGCTCCTTGGGCCAGAAGATGTTGTTGGCGAAGAAGCCGTCGCCGTAGTAGGCGGCCTGCTCGGCGATCTGCGGGCTGCGGATCGAGCCGTGCCACACGAACGGCGGGACGCCGTCCAGCGGGCGCGGGGTGGAGGTGAAGGCTTGCAGCGGCGTGCGGTACCTGCCCTCCCAGTCGACCACGTCCTCCCGCCACAGCCGGTGCAGCAGGTGGTAGTTCTCGATGGCCAGCGGGATGCCGTCGCGGATGTCCTTGCCGAACCAGGGGTAGACCGGCCCGGTGTTGCCGCGTCCCATCATCAGGTCGACCCGGCCGTCGGCCAGGTGCTGGAGCATCGCGTAGTCCTCGGCGATCTTGACCGGGTCGTTGGTGGTGATCAGCGTGGTCGCCGTGGACAGGATCAGCCGCTCGGTGCGGGCGGCGACGTAGCCGAGCATGGTGGTCGGGGACGACGGCACGAACGGCGGGTTGTGGTGCTCGCCGGTGGCGAAGACGTCCAGGCCGACCTCCTCGGCCTTGAGCGCGATGGTCACCATCGCCTTGATCCGCTCCGCCTCGGTCGGCGTGCGGCCGTTCGTCGGGTCGGTGGTCACGTCGCCGACGGTGAAGACTCCGAACTGCACGCCGGACCCCCAAATAGTAGAAGTTTCAACTAGACTACAGGAACCGGGAGACATGGTCGTCTATTCCTGGCGGATAGGCTCCTGCGCCATGACCGACGCGACCCCGGCCGCCGAGCCTCCGGGCCACCTCACCGACCCGCGTGACCTGCTGAACGGCTATCTCGACTACTACCGGAAGGCCCTGCTGCGCAAACTCGACGGCCTCTCGGACGAGCAGCTCCGCACCGCGACCCTGCCGTCCGGCTGGACGCCGCTGGAGCTGTTCAAGCACCTGACCTACGTGGAGATCCGCTGGCTCCAGTGGGGATTCGCCGGGGAGCCGGTGGAGCGGCCGTGGGGCGATCGCGGCCCCGGAGAGCGGACCCGGGACGACCCCTGGCATGTGCCCGAGGGCGAAGGCTTCGACGACATCCGGGCCGAGTTCCTGGCGACCTGCGAGCGGTCCAGGGAGATCGTCGCCGGCGCCCCGCTGGACGGCGTCGCGCCGCCCGGCCCCCGCTTCCCCGACGGCCGCCCGACCTCGCTGATCTGGATCCTGTTCCACCTGCTCCAGGAGTACGCGCGGCACCTGGGCCACCTGGACGCCGCGCGGGAGCTCATCGACGGCCGCACGGGCGCGTAGTCGGGGCAGGTCCTTGGAACCGGCGAGACATAAGACGGGCTTATGGGTGCTGCTTAGGATGGAGCGGTGGCCGTCCCGCACCGCGTGCCCGACCTGGGCGCCCTGGAGTTGCTGCTCGCCGTGATACGGCTGGGCAGCGTCGGCCGGGCGGCGGCCGAGCTCGGCGTCAGCCAGCCCGCCGCCAGCGCCCGGATCCGCTCGATGGAACGGCAGATGGGCGTGGAGCTGCTCGAACGGTCGCCGCGCGGTTCCCGTCCCACCGAGGCCGGTGCGCTGGTGGCCACGTGGGCTCAGCGCGTTCTGGACGCGGCCCATGAGATGGACGCGGGACTCGCGGCCCTGCCCCAAAGACGCGGGCTGCGCATCATGGCCAGCCCTACCGTGGCCGAGCATCTGCTGCCCGGATGGCTGGTCGCTTTGGACAAGACGTGTCCCGATGCGTCCATCACGCTGCGCACCGCCGGTTCCACGACCGTGGCGGAGCAGGTGCGGCTCGGCAAGGCGGATCTGGGGTTCGTGGAGGGCGCCCGCAATCTCGCCGGGCTCAGCGGCACGGTCGTGGGCTCGGACCGGCTGGTCGTGGTGGTCGCCTCCGTGCACCCCTGGGCGCGGCGCAGCGGAGTGAGCGCCGAGGACCTGGCCGCGGTCTCCCTTATCTTGCGCGCGGACGGGACGCGTGCGGTGCTCGATCGGGCTCTCGCCTCTTTCGGAGGGACGGCGCGGCCGTTGGTCGAGCCGGCGTCCACCGCAGAGCTCAAGGCGGCGGCGGTGTCGGGCACGGGTCCGGCGGTCGTGAGCGAACTCGCGGTCGCCGGGGAGCTTTCCGGCGGGCGGCTGGTCACGGTTCCCGTCGACGGCCTCGACCTGAGCCGTCCGCTGCGCGCCGTGTGGCCCGCGGGCCGCCGTCCCAGCGGACCCGCCCGGGACCTGCTGGCGCTGATCCGCCGGTCACGCCCGCGACCGGCGCCCTGAGCCTCGCGGTCAGGAGTCGTCGCCGGCGGACCGGTCGGCGGCGGGGCGGCCGAGGGCGCCGGTGGGCTCGTCCAGCACCGCCTGGATCTCCAGCTGGATCGCGATCGTGTCGCCCAGCAGCAGCTTGTCGCCCTGCATCGGGATGTTGAACTCGATCCCGAAGTCCGCGCGGCTCAGCGAGGTCGTCGCGGTGAAGCCCGCGCGGGTGCCGAGCGCGGGATCGCCGTCCACGCCGTGGAACTCCACCAGAAGCCGCACCGGCCGGGTCACGTTCCAGATCGTGAGGTCGCCGTCCAGGTGGTACCGGGGGGTGCGCGCCCTCCGGCCGATCGTGGCACGTTCCACATGCCTCCCCACGAAGGTCATCGCCGGAAAGCGCTCCACGTCCAGGATCTCCGGCGACCGCACGTGCGCGTCCCGCTCCTCGTTGCGCGTGTCGATCGAGGCCATCGCGATCTCGGCACGGGCCGAGGACTCCAGCGGGTCGTCAGCGATGTGCAGCTCGCCCTCGAACTCGGTGAACGAGCCGCGGACCGTGGTCATCAGATGCCGGATCGTGAAGGTGATCTCCGAGTGCGCCGTGTCGATCGTCCAGCGACCGGGGACCAGGCCCGGCACCGCGGTGTCCAATGCGCTTCTCCCCCCAGTTGAATCGCTCAGGCCGTCCAGAATGTACCCGAACAATGCCAAAGCGGACGTTGCGCGGTCCGCCACGAGGAACGATCGGTACATGATCGGAGAGCATGTCCTGGCCGGTCACACCGGTGCCCAGGGCGCCCGGGAGGCCCTCGCCCTGGGCCGCGGGATCGCCTTCCTGACCGGCGATCCCGTCCCGCCACGTCCCGCCCGAGGGGCCGAGCCGGATCACCGTCGCGTACGCGCGCCGCCCCCAGTGTGACGAGGCCGTCACCCGCGCCGCCGACGCCGCCGAAGGGCTGCGCGACGACCTGGCCCTCGCCGCCCGCCTCGCCAGGGACGGCACGGTGGAGGCCGAGACCACGCCGGCCCAAGGCGACGACATCGCCGACGCCGTCGAGCGCACCGCCTGGCTCGACGGGGAGATCCTGGTCAGCGCCAGCAGCGAGGACGCCTCCGCGCACCGGGCCTTCCTGGGTGAAGTAGCCATGAAAGTGCCGCGTGCCACCCCCTGCCCGGTCACCGTCCTCCCGCGTGACTACTCCTGAATAGTCCTCATTGACGGAATTCACGGAACGGGTTGCCGACCCATCTTTATCCTCGCTACATTCCTTCGATACCGGAACGTGACCTTGATACAAGAGGGCATCCGGCCGGGTCGGGCGCCGCCCGCACCACGGAGGGAGGCGTCATGGACCCCGTCGGCAAGAAGCTGCTCGACATCGCCAAGGACAACCTCGGCTACACCGAGAAGAGCGACGGCTACACCAAGTTCGGCGACTGGTGGGCCAAGAAGATGGACTCCGACCACAACCCGTACTTCAAGACCGCGCCCTGGTGCGACATGTTCCTCGCCTGGGCCGCCGAGAAGGCCGGGGTCGCCGACCAGGCCGGGCAGTTCGCCGCCACCGTCCAGCACGCCAAATGGTTCAAGAAGCACGACGCGTGGGGCACCAAGCCCGTCCCCGGCGCCCTCGTCTTCTACGACTGGAGCGGCTCCCGCGACATCGACCGGATCGACCACGTCGGGCTCGTCGAGAAGGTCGACGGCAAGACCCTGCACACCATCGAGGCCAACGCCGACGGCTACAAGCTCATGCGCAAGAAGCGCGACATGGACACCGTCGTCGGCTTCGGCTACCCCGGCAAGGTCAAGGTCGACAAGTACGTCCCCAAGCACGCCGCCCCCGCCCCCAAGGTCGAGGCCCTCACCGGCCCCGCCTCCAATGCCAAGATCGCCGAGACCACCCACGGCTCGCCCGGGACCTCACTCCCCGACGCACCCTCCCAGGAGATCCTGCTCTCCGGCGCCCTGGCCATCGTCCTCTGCGGCACCGTCGCCCTCGCCGTGGGACGCGCCGCCGCCTCCATGGCGCCCACCCACTCCCCCATCCGCGTCCGCAAGCGCGGCAAGCACCACCGCACCCCCGTCCAGCTCCCCGCCGACCTCACACCCGCCGACCTCGACGCCGCCGACGCCGGCACCACCGTGATGCCCGCCCTCTCCCTGGCCGCCGCCCACCAAGCCGAAGACCGCGAGTTCTGGGGCCGCATCGCCCACCTCGAAGAGGACGAGGAACTGGCCTTCTGGAACTCCCTGCACGCCGAGGCCGCCCTGTCCGGCACCCCCGACGAGTACGCATCCACGCCATCCTTCCGCTAGAGTTGACCCAACAGCCGAGGGGGGCGACCCCCGAAGGCACGCGGACGTGGCTCAGTTGGTAGAGCATCACCTTGCCAAGGTGAGGGTCGCGGGTTCGAATCCCGTCGTCCGCTCTGAGGGGGCCTTGACACCAGGCGAAGCCGAGGGCCTCGCTCGGTGGAGTGGCCGAGAGGCGAGGCAACGGCCTGCAAAGCCGTGTACACGGGTTCAAATCCCGTCTCCACCTCATCCACCCAGGGCGATTAGCTCAGTGGGAGAGCGCTACCTTGACACGGTAGAGGCCACTGGTTCAATCCCAGTATCGCCCACCATCTAACCCCAGGTCAGCCCATGAACGGCGGCTTGGGCCTTTTCGTTCTGGTGCAACCAGGGATGGAACCGGGAGCATACCGGCAGTACAGTGCTCCACGGGCCGTCGCGGACTTGTGTGGTTCCATAACGCTGTCGTGGTGTTTGCCCTGCGGCGCCACGGATCGGCTGATGGCGGTCATGCCGACCGCCGGCCTCCGCCGCCGTATTCTCGCCGTCGTCATGTCGGTTACCGCAGCCGTGGTGATGATGTCGGAGTCCGGTGGTCGCAGGCTCCGGGCCCGGTGCGGCGCGGGCGACGATGTCGTTCGAGCAGTCTGGCCCGCACCCGAACAACCAGACCTGCATCCTTCCACCCCAGCTCAAGCCTGGTGACGCGATTCTCGGCACCCACGCCCTCAGCCGCTGTTCTCCAACCGCTTCACCCCCGCGAGTAACTCGTCCACCAGCACCTGATGTTGCTGCCGTTCCTGGCTGCGGGATGGATGCGACAACACGATCTCCTTGGCCTCGCCCAAGGTGCCGGGGCCCGACCCCAGCAACTGTCGCGTGGCCATGATCGAATCCATGACGCCCACCCCACGCGCGACCAGCAGCTCCTGCACACGACCCATGCCTGTCTCGAGCAATGGTCTGCACTCCGCTACAAGCGCGGCGATCTGCGCTAGGCGCTCCTGATCAAGTCCCATCCGGTTCACCAGCCTCAACTTCATCCAAGGGCGGACTGCCGCCCAGGGCCCTCGCTCGTGCCGAAGTCATCTGTCACCGTGGCGGCCCATCTGGCCTGGCGTGGCAAAGAGAGTGTGCTCCCGCAGTCAGCTATAACGTCAGGCTGCCATCTCGACGATGCGGCGACGGGCAAAGTCCGGCTTCGCCTTGGCGTTTCCGTCAGTGCACATTCAGCCGGGTTGGGAAGTCGACCGCCAACCGCACCGATAGGGCTGCGGGCTGCCCACTCCCCGATGTCCGGTCAGAAGACGCCGCTGTAGGCGTTGAGCGCGGGCTGGCCTCCGAGATGGGCGAAAAGGACGTTGGAGTTCTTGGGAATGTCGCCGCGGCGGACGAGGTCGATGAGCCCGGCCATGGACTTGCCCTCGTATACCGGGTCGAGGATCACGCCTTCGAAACGGCCGGTGAGCCGGATCGCGTCCACCGTGGACTGGACGGGGATGCCGTAGCGGTCGCCGGCCCAGCCCTCCAGGACAGTGATCTCCTCGTCCCGCAGGTCCCGCCCCAGGCCGATCAGCTCGGCGGTGTTGCGGGCGATCTTCTCCACCTGGGCGCGGGTCTCGGCGAGCGTGGCCGAGGCGTCGATGCCCAGCACGCGGCGGGGACGGTCCTGGCCCGAGAAACCGGCGATCATGCCCGCCTGCGTGCTACCGGTCACGCTGCACACCACGATCGTGTCGAAGAAGACCCCCAGCTCGCGTTCCTGCTCCCGCACCTCGTACGCCCAGTTGGCGAAGCCGAGACCGCCCAGCCGGTGATCGGACGCCCCGGCGGGGATCGCGTACGGGGTTCCTCCGGCCGCCCGCACGTCCTCCAGCGCCTGGTGCCAGCTGTCCTTGAACCCGATACCGAATTCCGCCCGCACCAGCCGCACGTCGGCACCCATGACGCGCGACAGCAGAATGTTGCCGACCTTGTCGTTGACGGCGTCAGGCCACTCCACCCAGCTCTCCTGCACCAGGACGGCCTTCAACCCGGCCTTGGCGGCGACCGCCGCCACCTGCCGGGTGTGGTTGGACTGCACCCCGCCGATGCTGACCAGAGTGTCCGCGCCTTGTGCCAGCGCGTCGGGAACCAGGTACTCCAGCTTGCGGGTCTTGTTGCCGCCGAAGGCCAGGCCGCTGTTGCAGTCCTCCCGCTTCGCCCAGACGCGTGCACCACCGAGATGGTCGGTGAGCCGATCCAGTGGATGGATCGGGCTGGGCCCGAACAACAGCGGATAGCGCTCGAAATCGTCAATGGACATATGCGGCTCCCGACGCCGTACAAGACCGATACGGAACATCTAGCACGTAGCGGGAACCGGAGCCACCACGGAATTGTGCAGCCACAGTCCATCCGGTGGTCGGACCCACAGGATCGGCAACACAGCGCTGCTCGCACGGCAGTGGCCCACGACCGTGCCGCTGTGGGTCCTCGACGGCGGCGTCGGCGCCACGGTGGTGATCGGTGTGATCGTGGACCTGTACCCGGCGATCCGCGCGGCTGGCCTCGCTCCCTCGGATGCCTTGGTGTCTACCTGAGGCCGAGGCCATCGGGCCTCATCGCCGATCTCACCACGACCACTGCTTCATGGTGCAGGCTGAGCTGCGTGTCCGCGTTCCCAGTTTGTGCGATGGAATGCGCTCATGTGGCGGCGGCGTGGCTCAGGCCGTGGCCTGCGGCGGTCCTTTCGATCATGGAGCCCGCTGGCGAGCTGCCTCCGCCGTGAGGACGGGGAACACGATCCGGAAGGTCGCTCCTTCTCCGGGTGCCGTACGCAGCTCGACGTGCCCGCCGTGAGCGGTCACGATCGACTCGACGATCGCGAGACCCAGTCCAGCCCCGCCGCGCCGAGAGCGATCCGCCCGGTAGAAGCGATCGAAGACACGGTCGGCCTGCTCCTGGGTGAGGCCCGGTCCGGAATCCTCGATCTCAAGGATGGCGTGCCCGTCCTGGGTGCCGACTCCGATCCGCACCGCGGTGCCGGACGGGGTGTGCGCGATGACGTTGCCGGCCAGATTGGCCACGACTTGGCGTAGCCGGGCCTCGTCGCCGAGCATCTGGGCGGTGTCCACGGGCCCGCCGTCGGGACCGGTGAGGTCCACTGTGCGGGAGGGATCGAGTGCGCGCAGCTCATGGCGGGCGTCCGAGGCCAGTGTGCGCAGGTCCGTGGGTTCGAGCTGCAACCGGTCATGATCTCCGTCGTCGGCGGCTTCGCCGAACTGGGCCAGCAACAGAAGGTCCTCGGTCAGCCGTGCCAGGCGGGTGGACTCGGCCTCGATGCGCGTCATCGTCCGGTCGATGTCGGCACGTTCGGGCAGGCCGCCCATGCGATAGAGCTCGGTGAAGCCTTTGATGCCGAACAGCGGCGTGCGTAGTTCGTGGCTGACGTCGGCGACGAAGCGCCGCAGCTTCGCCTGGGACTCCGCTCGTGCGGCGAACGCGGCGTCGAGTTGGGCGAGCATGCCGTTCAGCGCGGCCGCGAGCCGACCGACCTCGGTCCTGGACGAGGCGAGATCGGGGATCCGGCGTGAGAGGTCGCCTGCGGCGATGGCGGCCGCGGTGTCCTCGATCCGCCGGAGCGGGCGCAGGCCGACCCGGACCGTGACGATGCCCGCCAAGGCCAGTACTGCCAGCAACGCCACGCCGGTGGTCAGAGAGATCATTCGCAGGCGGTCGATGGTGTCGTCCGCCATGGTTTGCGGGATGGCCACCAGCACACTGCCCCCGCGCGGCGTGCGCCGGGGCAGGACGATCGCCCGCCATCGGGTGCCGCCGTCGCGGGCGCGGATGTTGAACGGGCGGCCGTCACGGGACGCGACCGCCGCGCGGTCCAGGACGGGCGTCGCGGGCAGGGACCGGGCGGGCCGTCCTGAGGGGAGCAACTCTCGCTCGACGTCGCCCTCCGAAGACAGTTCGGCGACGTAGGGGTTGCCGAGGAAGTCCATGCCGGCGTTGCGCAGTGCGGGGTTCGGGCGCGGCCCGGGCTCGGCAGGCCCGGGGCGGGGCGCCCGCGAGAAGATGTCGGCGACCGGGTGGAGCTGGTCGTCGATCCTGCCGACCAGGTAGTCCTGCAGGGCACCGATGACCACGGTGTTGCCGGCGACCAGCCCGGCCGCCATCAGTCCGGTGGTGAGCAGCAGCAGCCGCGTCCGCAGTGACATCCGGGTCACGGCTGCGGCCGGCGTAGGACGTAACCGAGGCCGTGGACGGTGTGGATGAGCTTGGGCTCGAGCGTGTCCACCTTGCGGCGCAGATAGCTGATATAGGTGTCCACGATGCTCGGATCACCGCCGAAGTCGTAATGCCAGACGTCGTCCAGGATCTTCGGCTTGGGCACCACCGTTCCGGCGTTGCGCATCAGGTAGTGCAGGAGCCTGAACTCCGTTGGGGAGAGCCGGACCGGCACTCCCGCGCGGGTGACCTGGTGGCCGTCCGGGTCGAGGCTGAGGTCCCCGACGGTCAGCGTGCCATCCGCCGGCTCGCCGCCCGTGCGGCGGATGATCGCCCGTATCCGGGCGATCAGCTCGGGCAGGTCGAACGGCTTGGTCACGTAGTCGTCGCCGCCGAGCGTCAGGCCGGTGATCTTGTCGGCCGACTCGGTACGAGCGGTGAGGAACAGCACCGGCACTTGCCCGGTGCGTCCGCCGGTCGCCGGTGGCAGCCGCCGGAGCCGCCGGACGACCTCGAAGCCGTCGATGCCGGGCAGCATCACGTCCAGCAACACCAGGTCGGGCGGCTCGGACGCGGCCGCGGCGACGGCCTCCTCCCCGGTCGCCGCCGAGGCCACCCTGAACCCGACGAAGCGCAGCGTGGCCGACAGCAGTTCTCGGAGGGTCGGCTCGTCGTCCACGACCAGCAGCCGGTGGGCATCGCCGGTCGCCTTCTCGCCTTCCATGGGCGATCACCGCCTCTCATTCCTTCAACGCCCGGGCGGCTCGCGTGGATCCGAACAGTTCCCACAGCAGAGACCCGGCGAAGCCCGACACGGCACCACCGGCCAGGCCGGAGGCGGCGGCCAGAGCGCTGTTGGCGTGCAGGCTCACCTCGGTGCCCAGCAGTTCGGTGCCGAGCAGTGAGACGCCCACCTCCATCGACCCGGCCGCCAGGATCGTCAGGACCGCCATGGCAATGGCCACGATGACGCCGAGCCGGCCGCCCGCGGCCACAGCGTGTGACAGGCGGCCTCCAGTGGGGGCGGACGGTCCGCGTGCGGCGGCCAGCACACCGCAGACCAGCAGCGTCACCATGGCGAACCCCACAGGCAATATCCACAATGGTCGTCCGGTCGGCAGCGAGGCGAGGCTCAGCGTGCCATCCGGGATCCGATCCGCGGGCAGCAGTTCCGCCGCCGCGCCGCCGGCCGACGCCGACCACGGAACCCCGATCCCGAGCGCCAGCGTCACGAGTACCCCGGTCGCCGCGCCGAGCAGCAGGCCGCCCGCCAGGGAGCCGTTCTCACCGAACACGCTGAGCACCAGACCGGCGGCGGTGCCGATTGACATGAGCGTGACCAGGACCGTGGCGGTCGCCGAGAGGGCGGGCCTGATCCGGTGCGCCCAGCCCCAGCCGGACGGCAGCGGTGCCCGCCGCCAGACCAGCCAGCCGAGTGCGAGAACCACGGCCGCCCAGACCAGGCCGTTGGCCAAGGCCGAGGAGACGTCGGCGTGAAACTGGACAGCGGCCGATCCCCTCAGCAGTTCGCCGGATCCTTGGCCGCCGTCACCGCCGAGGCCGCCGCGCAGACCACCTCCTCCCAGGCCGTCACGCAGTCCATGACCGCCCAGGCGGTCACGCAGTCCACCACCGCCTCCGCCGCCGAGATGGTCTCGCAGCCGACCTCCACGCAGTCCACCACCCGGGGCCGCCGACCACGGGCCGAGCTCCGCGAGGCGCAGCGGACCTCGGCCGAGCATGGCCAGTACCGTGATCGCGACCGTGAAGGCGCCCACGGCCGCGGCCGCCCGAACCGTCAGTCGTCCAGGCCCAGGTCCTTGCCGCCGGAGTGGAAGGCTGAAGGCGATGACGAAAACGACCGCGCCTGCCAGCGAGATGCCGAGCGGCATGAGTTCCAAGGTCCCTTGCACCCCGCTGCCCAAGGCGCGGCCCATGCCGGACGCCCCGGCGTCGAGGCTCACCGATCCGCCGACGGCCAAGGTCACCATCGCCGCCGCCACGGCCGGAACTGACGCATCCTCGCCGATACCGAAGTGACTCAGCGCGATCGCGGACAGCGCCGCCATGATGGCGACCGCTGCAAGAGCGGCGGCCGTTCCCTCAAGTGCGGCACGTGCATTCTGGTCGGCAGCGGACGGCGGGTTCGTGGCCCCTCGCCGTTCCGAGGCCGTCAGATCTCGCTTCGCCATCATGCGTCCCGGCACTCGAAGACCAGGGCGGCAACGCCCAAGACGCCGAGGACCCACAGGCACAACACGCCGAATCCGGTCCACGGCGTGAGCAGGCCCGGTTCCGGCACCACGGACATGACCTGGGTGCCCGCGCCGAACGGACCGAACGTGCCCACCGGTTTGGCCCATGACTCGGGCAGAGCGGGTGTGAACAGCGGGACGAGCAGAGTGGCCGCCACCATGATCATGATCGCGCCCGCGGTGGTCCGGGTCAGCACCCCCACCGCGACGCCCAGCAGTCCGATCATCGCCAGGTAGAGCCCGCAACCGATCACCGCGCGCAGCACCCCGGGCTCGCCGAGCGCGGCGTCCCGCAGCCCGGTCCGGTTCAGGATGGCCTGCCCTACCAGGAACGATGTGAACGCCACGACCTGGCCGCAGACCAACGCGACCGCACCGAACACCAGCGCCTTGGCCGCGAGCAAGCGGCCCCGGCGCGGCACCGCCGTCAGGCTGGTCCGGATCATCCCTGTGCCGTACTCGGAGGTGACGACCAGGACGCCCAGCACCGAGATCGCCAACTGGACCAGGATGAAGCTCTGGAGGCTCACGGCCGTGGGATCGAACCCGCCCTGTGCGTCGAGTCGCCTTCCCGCGCCATTCGCGAACAACACGCTCAGGCCGATCGCGAGCACCCCGGCGGCCAACAGCGTGCAGACGGTGGAGCGCAGGCTGCGGAGCTTCGTCCACTCTGATCGCAGAACATGGTGGAATCGGACGGGAGTCATCGCGCCGCCGCCTCTCCCGCGACGTATTCGACCCCACCGTCGGTCAGCCTTATGAAGGCGTCTTCGAGCGAGGCCCGCTTGGGTGTCAGCTCCGAGAGCACCACACCACTCGCCGCGGCGAGCGTTCCTATCCCTAGGGCATCCATCCCGGACACCTGGAGCAACCCTCCGGCGGCTCGGCGCACGGTCGCGCCGGCGCTTTCCAGGACGCCGACGAAGGAGTCCGTGTCCGGCGTGCGGACCAGCACCATCCCGCCTTCCTGGTCACGCAGGAATGTCTCGACGGGTGAGTCCGCGATCAGCCGACCGCGGCCGATGACGATCAAATGATCGGCGGTGAGGGCCATCTCGCTGATCAGATGGCTGGACACCAGCACGGTGCGGCCCTCGGCGGCCAGGCGGCGCATGAGCTCGCGCATCCAGCGGACGCCCTCCGGGTCCAGGCCGTTGATGGGCTCGTCGAAGATCAGGACGCCCGGGTCACCGAGCAACGCGGCGGCGATCCCGAGCCGCTGCCGCATGCCGAGCGAGAATGTGCGTACCCGCCGCCGCGCAACGGACTCCAGCCCGACCAGCAGTAATGCCTCGTGAACCCGCGCGGTTCCGATGCCGTTGCTCCGTGCCAGGCACAACAGGTGATCGCGTGCGGTTCGGCCGCCGTGCACGGCACCGGCGTCCAGCAGCGCGCCGACCTCGCGCATGGGTGCCGCGAGCTCGCGGTACCGGCGGCCGCCGATCAGCGCCGTTCCCCGGGTAGGCGCGTCCAAGCCGGTGATCAGCCGCATGGTCGTGGTCTTGCCGGCACCGTTCGGCCCGAGAAAGCCCGTGACCACCCCTGGCGGCACGGTGAAACTCAGATCGTCGACCGCGACGGTGGAACCGTAGCGTTTGGACAGGTTTCGGACCTCGATCATCGGCACTCCCTCCGGTAGGGACGTCGTGAAATCGAGGTGAAGCCTGGCTCACGGAGGTCACGCAACCCTGAGCGGACTGGTCCGCCCTTTTCTCCTACCGGTACGCCGACCTGGCGCGACTCCGCACCGGGCTGGACGGAACTCACAGACGACTCACATGATCCTCTGCGATCACGGTGAGGTTCGGGTTGACCCTCATGTGGGACCAGGCATCGGCAGACGGCGAACGCCCCGATCCCAGGCTCGAACGGCAACTCCAGGACGCTGATGCGGACCACGACGACCGGTCATGGCCTTCGCGGACGCGGGCGCATGGGAGGGCGCCCGGTGAGCCGGGTCGGGGATGAAGCCGCTGTCCGTGCATAGCGAGAGCGTGGCCTTGATGCAGGGCAGGTTGGTGGACGCACCTGTGGCGACCCGGCTCATCTGGATGGCGGGAGGGTTGGCCATGCTGTTGTGGGCGTGGCTTTCCTCCTGGCGGTTAGGGGGTGGGTTGCGGGGTGGTGCCCATGTAGCGGCTTCTTAGTTGTGAGAGGTCGCCGAGTTCGGATGCGGGTGTGGAGAGTTTGACTTGGCCGTGCTCTAGGAGGACGACGTGGTCTGCTACCGGCATCGCCTTGTCGACCAGTTGCTCGACCAGCAGCACGCCGATGCCTTCGGCTTTGAGGCGCTCGACCGTGGCGAAGACGTCCTTGACGATGGACGGGGCGAGGCCGGCCGATGGCTCGTCCAGCATGAGGACTGAGGGGGACGGTACGAGGGCTTGGGCGATCGCGAGCATCTGTTGCTGTCCCCCGTTGAGGGTGCCCGCGGCGTTGCGTCTCTTGTCGGCCAGGATCGGGAAGCGTGCGTAGGCCACCTCCAACGCCTGCTTGCGCTGGGACCTGTCCAGTGTGTAGCCGCCGAGCAGGAGGTTCTGTTCGACGGTCCGGCGTTTGAAGATGCGCTTGTTCTCCTGCGCGAACGCCAGCCCGGCCCGGACGCGCCGGTGCGCGGGCATCCCGGTCAGGTCGTCGCCGCGAAGCCGTACCGACCCGGACGAGGGACGTAGCACGCCGGACGCGGTGAGCAGCGTGGTCGACTTCCCGGCACCGTTGCGGCCGAGGAGCAGTGTGCAGGAGCCGGCCGCCACCGACAGGGAGACGTCCCGCAGGACCCGGATGTCCCCGTAGCCGGCGGTGATGCCGTCCAGTTCCAGGACGATCTCAGGCATGCCTGCCCTCCATCTCGATGGCCTCTTCGCCCAGGTAGCTGCGGACCACGTCCGGGTGCCGCTGGATCTCGGCGGGGGCGCCGGAGGCGATCAGCCGGCCGGACTCCAGGACGTGCACGACGTCGGACACCCCGCAGATCAGCGCGAAGTTGTGCTCGACCAGCAGCACGGTCGTGCCGAGGTCGGCGACGCGGCGGACCAGCCGGCCGAGGTCGGCGACCTCGCCCTCGTCCAGCCCGGACGCGGGCTCGTCCAGCAGCAGCACGGCCGGTTCGGCGACCAGCGCCCGCGCCACCTCGACCATGCGGCGGCTGCCCAGCGGCAGCGACTCCGCGGGGACGCGGCCCAGATGCTCGATGCCGAGTACGCGGAGGACGTTCAGCGCCTTCTCGCGGTCCAGGGCGCGCTGCCGCCGGTAGCGCGGAAGCCGCAGGACGGCGGACAGGATGCCCGTGTAGTGGCTCGCGTAGCGGGCGGTGGCCAGCACGTCGAGTGTGGTGAGCGAGCGGGGGATCATCGGTGTCTGGAAGGTCCGGGCCACCCCCTGCCGGGCGACCAGGTGCGGGGCCCGGTCGCCGATCGGACGGCCGTCCAGCGCGACCGTGCCGTGGTCGGCCCGGTAGAAACCGGAGACGATGTTCAGCAGCGTGGTCTTGCCCGACCCGTTTCCGCCGATCAGCCCGGTGACCTTGCCGGGAGCCGCCGTCAGCGACACCTCGGACACGGCCCTGACCCCGCCGAACTCCTTGACCACACCGGACACTTCCAGCGCCTTGCCTGCGATCGGGTCGATGGTCACCTCGGCGGTGGAGGTCCGGCGCGGCGGTTCCGGCGGGACGAGCCTGGCGCGGAGCCGGTCCAGCCCACGATGCGTGAGCCCGGCGATCCCGCCGCGAAGGAACACTCCGCCGATCACCAGGAAGGCGCCGAACACCACCAGCGCGTACTCCGCGAACCCGGCGGCCCGCATCGGCCCGACCTGGAGCAGGAAGGCGCCGAAGCGCCGTCCAGACCGCGGTCACGCCCGCCCGCCTTCAGGCCGCAGGCGCGGGGTGCCCGCCACGGCGGGTCGTAGCTGCTCGGTAAGTCTGGCCAGCTCATAGCGGGCCGCCTGGGTCCCTTCCTCACTGAGCCGGTACATGCGGCGAGCGGGTCGGCCGACCGCCGCCGGCTCCACGTCTTCCATCTCCTTGGTGAGCCAGCCGGCGCGTTCCAGCCGAGCCAGCAGGGGGTAGAGCTTCCCACTCGGGAATCCTGTCAGCCGCATCAGCTCATAGCCGTAGCGCGGCCGCGCGATGTCATCGAGGAAGACGCGCAGCACGGTGGCAACGGCGAGCGTCACCCTCACATCCCCCATAGATAGGATTCTTACATAGGGGGGTCACCTGCACGGCAGCATCCCAGCAAGACCTGGCTCACCAGCCACACCCGGCTATCCGCCACCTCCGCCTCGGCCCCCACCCACTGCCGACCGTGCGCGGCCGGTCGTGCGGTAGGGCGAACTCGCCGAACAGCCGTTCTCGTCGGGTGAAGGGGCGGGCACGCTGTTCTGGTGATGGGGGGTGTGCCGGAAGAGCTGCTCCTCTTGGTCAGCCTACGCCGAGGAGTTTGTGGGCTCGGTCGCGGTCGGCTCGGAAGTCGGTGAGGGGGCCTCGATGGACGATGCGTCCCTTCTGCATCACCGCCACGTCGTCGGCGAGGCGGAAGGCCAGGTGCAGGTCCTGCTCCACCAGGACCGCGGCGATGCCTTCGCCGCGCAGCCCTTCCAGGAGTTCGGCGACCTGGTCGATGATCGCCGGTGCCAGTCCGTCCGAGGGCTCGTCCAGCAGGAGCAGGCGCGGATCGCGCAGGAGCGCGCGGCCGATCGCCAGCATCTGCTGTTCGCCTCCGGACAGTTGGTCGCCCCGGTTGGTTCGGCGCTCGGCCAGGCGGGGCATCAGGTCGTAGATTCGCTCAGGCGTCCACCGGCCTGGTTTCCTGCCCGCGGCGATGCGGAGGTTCTCCTCCACCGTGAGCGGCGCGAACACGCGGCGTCCCTGAGGGACGATGGCGACGCCGTTGCGCGCGACGACGTGGGCGGGTGCTCCGGCGAGCTCACGGTCGCCGATGAGGATGCTGCCCGCGTACGGCTTGATCATGCCCATGATCGTGTGGACGAAGGTGGTCTTGCCGACGCCGTTGCGGCCGAGCAGCGCCACCACTCCCCCGGCGGGCACCGTGAAGTCGACGCCGTCGAGCACGGTGGTGCCGTCATAGCCCGCGCTCAGTCCGCGTACGGTGAGCAGGTCCGTCATCGCGACGCTCCGGAATCGGTGAAGAGATCGTCGGTCCTCGCCGCGCCGAGGTAGGCCCGCCGGACGTCCTCGTCCGCGCGGATCCGTTCGGGTGTGCCGGTGGCGAGCACCTTGCCCAGGTGCAGGACGGTGACGCGGTCGGCCAGGCGGAACACCACGTCCAGGTCGTGTTCGACGATCAGGATGGTGAGGTCCCGGGGGAGCCGCTGCAGCAGGTCCACGAACCGCTCCGTCTCGGCGGCGGACATGCCCGCGGTGGGCTCGTCGAACATGACCAGGGAGGGCTGGGCGGCGAGCACCATCGCCACTTCGAGTTGCCGCCGCTCGCCGTGCGACAGGGCGGCGACCTTGTGGTGCGCGCGTCCGGCCAGCCCGACCGTTTCCAACTGGCGGCGCGCCTCGGCCTCGGTGCGCTTGAAGCGCCGCGCCGCGCGGTGGAAGCGGTGTGCGACGCCATGCACGCGCTGGACCGCGAGGGCCACGTTGTCCTGGACGGAGCAGTCCAGGAACAGGCTGGAGTGCTGGAAGGTACGCAACAGGCCGCGCCGCGCCCTGTCGGACTCGGACAGGGACGTGACGTCCTCACCGGCGAACAGCACGCTGCCCGACGTGGCCCGGAGAGTCCCGGCCACCGTGGCGAACAGCGTCGACTTGCCCGCTCCGTTGGGGCCGATGAGCGCGTGGCGTTCGCCCGCCCGCACCGTCAGATCCACCCGGTCCACGGCCGTGAGCGAACCGTAGGAGCGGGTCAGTCCCCGCAGTTCCAGTACGGCGGTCATCGGGCTCCCTTTCCGCGCGCCCTCTGGAGGCCGGTGAGACCGGCGACACCGCGGGGCAGCACGAAGACGACGATCACGAACATCAGGCCGAGCACCAGAGGTCCGTGTCCCCCGATGTAGCCGGAGAGGTTGTCGCGGACGAGCAGGACCAGCGCGGCCCCCAGACACGGGCCCCACAGGCTGCCCGCGCCGCCGATGACCACGCTGAGCAGGGCGAGCGCCGCCACGTCGAACCCCATGTCACCGGGCGAGACGAACCTGGCCTGCGCGGCCCACAGCGCGCCGCCGGCCCCCGCGACGGCGCCCGCCAGGCAGAACACGCTGTAGCGGGCGAGCGCGGGCCGGTAGCCCAGCGCGCGCATCCGGGACTCGTTGTCGCGCACGCCACGCAGCGTGCGGCCGTACGGAGACCTGGCGACCAGCGCGACGCCCGCGAACACGGCGACCGCGACCACCAGGACCCACCAGTAGACGAGCCCCGGCGCCAGCAGCGGGGAGCCTCCGAAGAGGGTGATGGGCGGCATCCCGCTCAGCCCGTTGCTGCCGCCGACCGCCGACCAGGTGTCGGCGAGCTGGTGCACCGACTCGCCGATCGCGAGCGTGAGCATCAGGAAGACGATGCCGCGGGCGCGGACGGCCACCCATCCGGTCAATCCGGCGGCGGCCAGTCCCATCGCCAGCCCGGCGATGACCTGGACCAGCGCGTCGGAGGTGATGTGCAGGCCCACCAGGACGGCCGTGTACGCGCCGACGCCGAAGTAGGCGGCCTGGCCCAGCGTGGGCAGTCCGGTGACGCCGGTCAGCAGGTCCACGCTGAGGACGAGGACGGCGAACGCCAGGATCCGGGTCATCGTCGTGATCGGGAAGGGGCCGAGCACGAGCGGGGCGGCGGCCAGTACGGCCAGGACCGCGAGGGCGACCGGTATCCGCGCGCGGTGCGGCCGGATGCCGGCGGGCTCGTCCGGGCCGTTCGCGGTCATGCGTGCGGTGTCCGGTCCGGCCGGAGCGTCGACCGCCTTCATGCGTGCACCGCCGATCGGGCCGGCAGCAGGCCGGCGGGGCGCAGCAGGAGCACCACGGCCATCGCCGCGAAGATCAGGAACGAGGCGAACTCGGGCAGCAGCGTGGTGCCCAGCGCCTGCACCTGCCCGATCAGGACGGCGCCGAGCAGGGCACCGCGTACCGAGCCCAGGCCCCCGATCACCACCACGACGAGCGCGAGCAGCAGCACCTTCTCGTCCAGTCCCGGCTGGGCACCGAGGATCGGACCGGCCAGCACGCCGCCGGCCGCGGCCAGCGCGGCACCGGCGGCGAACACCCCGACCAGGACGCGGCCGGTGTTGATGCCCAGCGCCGACACCATCGCGCGGTCGCTGACCGTGGCGCGGATGACCGAGCCGAGCGCGCTGCGTTCGATCAGCAGGTAGACCGCGACGGCCAGCACGATCCCGAACCCGATCACCAGCAGCCGGTAGACGGGGTAGGTCGCGCCGAAGATCTTCACGCCGTCGTCCACGGGCGCGGGCGCGGCGATGGAGCGCACGTCGTTGCCGAAGGCCAGCGACAGCAGTTCGGCCACCACCAGGGCCACGCCGAGGGTCAGCAACGCCTGGTCGAGGTGCTGCCTGGTGGTGCGGGTCAGCCCGGCCAGGGCGCCGCCGAGCAGCGCCCCGACCACGGCGGCCGCCAGCACGGCCAGGACGAAGGCCATCAGGCCGGTCCCGTCCCCGGCGAGCGCGACGGCGACGTACGCGCCCGCCAGGTAGACCGCGCCGTGGGCGAGGTTGAGCACGTCCATCATCCCGAACACCAGCGACAGGCCGAGGGCGATCGCGAACAGCAGCGACCCCATCGACAGTCCGTTCAGGACGCTCACCAGATAGGTGTCCATGACCGCCGGGCTCAGCTCAGCTCGCTGACGACCGCGTTGACCATGGTCCCGCCGCTGGAGCGGACCTCGCGCAGGTAGTACTTCTGCTGGGCGTCGTGGGCGGTGTCGAAGGTCCACGATCCGCGGGGGCTGTCGATGGGACCGACCTCGCCCAGCGCCTCGGCGAGTTTCTGCCCACCGGCGCCCTTGGTCTTGGCCAACGCCTTGTCGAGCGCCGCCGCCGCGTCGTACGCCTGCACGCTGTAGACGGTGGGCGGCTCGTTGAACGCCTTCTGGTAGGCCGCCACGAACTCCTTGTTGCGCGGGGTGTCCAGCTCGGCCGAGTAGTGCAGGGACGTCTTGGTCCCGACCGCGGCCTGCCCCTGGGCCTTGAGCACGTCGCCCTCGGTCAGGAAGCCGGTTCCGTACAGGTCGATCTCATCGGACAAGCCGAACTGCTTGTACTGCTTGACGAAGCTGACCGCCTCGGCGCCGGCGTAGAAGGCGTACACGGCCTTGGCGCCGGAGCTGCGGATCGCCGACAGGTACGGCTGGTAGTCCTGGGTCTTGCCGAAGGGGGTGTACTTCTCCCCGGCGACCTTGCCGCCCGCCGCCTCGAACGCCTTGCGGAACCCGGCCACCATCTCGCGTCCGGCGGCGTAGTCGGCGGCGATGAGGTAGACGCCGCCCTTGGCCTCCTTGGCGACGGCCGGGCCGAGCGCGGCTCCGACCTTGCCGTTGGCGAAGCTGGTGCGCCACACGTAGTCGGACTTGCGGCCGGCGGTGATGGCGTCGGCGCCCGCGTTGGCCACCAGCAGCGGCTGCTTGGACTCGGTGAAGAAGTCCCGCAGGCCGAGCGCGGTGGCGGAGTTGACCACTCCGACCACGGCGGTCGTCCGGTCCTGGGACACCAGCTTCTGCGCGGCGGGCACGCCCGTCTGCGGCCCCTCTCCCTCGTCGGCCTCGACCACCTCGGCCTCGCTGCCGCCGAGCTTGCCGCCGTGCTGGTCGAGGTAGAGCTTGAAGCCGTCGCGCATGTCCTGCCCCAGAGGCGCGTAGACGCCGGACAGCGGGATGAGCAGACCGATCTTCACCGGGCCGCCGGACTCTCCACCTCCAGACTGGTCGAGGCTCGAGCCTCCGCATGCGGACAGCGCGAGGGCGCCCGCCGTCAGCGCGGCGACCGCTGGGGCCGGACGCAACGTGCGGGCAATGGCGGATAGGACGCCCATGGCAGTTCCTCCAAATCATGGGGTGGTGTGACACGCCCCACTGGTGCGCTCAAAATCTACAGATTTCATGCGTCACGTCAAGAGTCTGTAATCAATTGGAGGCCGGGGGTGCTACCGCCTCAACCTCGAACAACGGGCGGGACGCACGACATAAGTGCTCCGTACCGGCATGCCAATGTTGACGAATCTCGGAGAGACACGTCACCATGAAGGGTTTGCGCTCGGCGCCTACGGCTCGCGGACCCGGCGCGCGATGCCGTTCACCTCACCGACGGGCCGCCACGGCACCGGGGCTTCGGATCGAACTCCCAGGTCACCCGTTCGCGGCCAGCTCCGCCCAGCGTGCTTGGGCGGAGTCGTGCCACTGCCGGTGCAGGTCCTTGAAGACGTTCGCGGCACGCACCCCGATCCAGTGCGGCGGCAGCAGGTCCAGGGGCAGCTGCGGATCCAGCCTGGGGAACCGCCGCCAGGCGTGCACGAGACGGGTCTGGTCGAGCAGCACCTCATCACCGGGCGCCGGCCGCATGCCCGCGAACTCCCGTACGAAGTCCTCGTAGGCGGCGGCGAGCTCGCCCAGATGCCACGCCTGCTCGACCATTTCCGACTCTGAGCCGATTCCGCCGAACGGGCCGCAGAACGACAGCACCTCGGCGTCCAGCCCCAGGCTCTCCACCACCTGCTTGGCCTCGGGCTCGCGGGAGACGTGCGGGCTGATCCACACTCCCGGCGCCGGGCTGCCCATCCCCGCCCAGGTCAGGCCGTTGCGCAGGCGGTGGCGCAGGTCGCGCTTGGTCTCGGGGACGCTGGCCAGGAGCACCAGCCAGCGTCCGTCCCAGGACTCGCGATCCCGGCCGAAGGAATAGATCCGCTCGGCGCCCTCGGTCAGCAGCGCGCGGCCGTGATCGGTCAGGGCCCAGCGGACCCGCCGCCCCACGCGCTCGGACACGATCCATCGGTCGGCCGCCAGCCGGGTCAGGGCCTGGCGGGCCGACTTCTCCTCCACGTCGAGCCCCGCCAGGACGTGCAGCAGTGTCGAGGTCCACACCGGCGCGCTGTGCGGCAGGACGAACTCGCCGAACACCGTCAGCAGCAGGGCCTTGGCGCCCCCCGCACCCCTCTGCCTGCGGAGGCTTACGGGTGGGACGCGGGTGTCCTCTTCATCATGTGACACGGTCGGCGAGTTACCCCTGAGCTATGGACGGCGTGGAAAGGGCCGCTGTCTAGATTACAAGGGCCCGGCAGGGCGCCCAGTTCGGTGTAACACACCGCAGGGGCGGATGGTCCCCGCCGCGACTCCGGCGGCGGGGCCATCGGAGCCCGGTCATGCGAGGTCCGCCAAGAGACCGGGGTGCGCCTGGACCGCGGTGCGGCGCAGGTACGGGCGGAGCGCTCGCAGACCGCCCAGTTCCTCTCCCCCACCGGCCCGCCCCGGCCCGCCGTGGATCAGCTGCGGCATGGCGACGCCGTGGCCCGTCGATTCGGCGGCGTCGTGACGGTTGAGGACGAGCAGCCGGCCGTGCCAGGGGGCGAGTGCCGTGACGAGCGTCCGCGCGACCTGGTCGTCGGCGGTGACGATCGATCCCGCGAGGCTGCCTCCTCCCCGGGCGGCGATCTCGGCGGCCTCGTCGAGCCCGCCGTACGGCAGCAGCGTGCTGACGGGGCCGAACGCCTCGACCTCGTGCGGAGCGGGGGCGGCGGGGTCGTCGCAGCGCAGCAGGATCGGTGAGAGGAAGGCGCCGCGTTCGGCGTCGGCGCCGGTGACGTCGACGCGCGCCGGATCACCGAAGACGATCTTGGCGTCGGCCGAGAGGCGGGCGACGGCGTCGCGCACCTCGTCGCGCTGGGCGAGGCCGACCACCGGCCCCATGTCCACGTTCTCGTCGGCCGGGTGGCCGACGACCGTTCCGCGCAGGCGTTCCATGACCGCGTCGGCGACGGCGTCCGCGTGGGCGGCGGGAACGAGGGCGCGGCGGATCGCCGTGCACTTCTGGCCGGCCTTGACGGTCATCTCGGTGACGAGCTGGTCGACGAACAGGGCGAACTCCGGGTGATCCGGAGTGACGTCGGGTCCGAGGATGGAGCAGTTGAGCGAGTCGGCCTCGGCGTTGAACGGCACGGACCGGCCCGCGACGACGGGGTGGGTGCGCAGTGCGAGAGCGGTGGCGGCCGAGCCGGTGAAGCCGAGGGTGTCCTGGGCGGTGAGGGCGTCGACGAGCCCGGCGGGCCCGGCGCACAGCAGCGAGAGCGCGCCTTCGGGGAGGATGCCGGACTCGATGATGCGCCGGACGACGAGTTCGGTGAGGTAGGCGGTCTGCCCGGCGGGCTTGACGACCGAGGGCATCCCGGCCAGGAACGCCGGTGCGAACTTCTCCAGCATGCCCCAGACGGGGAAGTTGAACGCGTTGATCTGCACCGCCGCGCCCAGGCGGGGAGCGAGGATGTGGCGTCCGGCGAAGGTGCCGCCGCGGCCGAGCGGTTCGGTGTCCCCGTCGGGCAGGACGGTCGCGTCCGGTAGTTCGCGGACGCCCTTGCTCGCGTAGACCGCGAGGGTGCCGATACCGCCGTCGACGTCGACGGCGGTATCGCGGCGGGTGGCGCCGGTGCGGGTGCTGAGCTCGGCGAACTCCTCCAGGTGGCCGCGCAGGTGCTTGGCCAGGTCCTTGAGGACGGCCGCGCGCCGGCGGAAGGTGAGGGCGCGCAGGGCCGGGCCGCCGACCTGGCGTGCGTACGCCAGCATGGCGGCGGGGTCGGGGCCGGTGGCCGGCAGGAGGGCGACGGTCTCGCCGGTGGCGGCGTCCAGCAGGGGTTTGGCCGGGCCGCTGCCGTCCTGCCAGGTGTCCTGGGTGTAACTGCGCAGTACGGGCGTCATCGGTTTCTCCGCTCCAGGAAGGCCGTCATGCGGGTGTGCTTGTCCTCGCTGTCGAACAGCAGGGCTTGTGCGGCGATGTCGAAGGTCGTGGTGGCGGGGCGTCGGCTGCGCAGGGCGAGCTTGGTCAGCTCCAGGGCTCGCCATGAGCGCTTGGCGATGGTGTCGGCCAGTGCTTTGCCGCGTTCGGGCAGGGCCTCGCCGTCGTCGACGACCTCGTCGACCAGGCCGGCGGCGAGCGCCTCGCGGGCGTCGACGCGGGCTCCGGCGTAGAGCATGCGGCGGGCGGTGGCCAGGCCGGCCAGTTGCGGCAGGCGCCAGTTCGCTCCGGCACCGGCGATGATGCCGAGGGATGGTTCCGGCTGCGCGAACACCGCGTTCGGTGAGGCGATGCGGAAGTCGCAGGCCAGGGCGAGTTCGCAGCCGCCGCCGAGAGCGGGCCCGTCGATCAGCGCGATGGTGGGCCAGCGGTGGGCCTCCAGCCGTTCGAAGAGCCCGGCGTTGATGGCCAGCAGCGCCGCGTCGGCGTCGCGGTCGCGCAGTTCGGCGATGTCGGCCCCGGCGGCGAAGACGCCGGGGGTGGTCGAGTGGACGATCAGGACGCACGGGTGGTGGCGGGCTTCGGCCAGCACCGCGTCCAGTTCGTCGACCATGGCCTGGTCCAGGGCGTTGTGTTTGGACGGCCGGTCCAGGCCGATCCACCAGATGTGGTCCTCGCGGTGCACCCGGGTCAGCGTCATGCGAGTCGTCCTCCGGACAGGGCGCGGCGGCGCAGCAGCGGGCTCGGGCGGTAGCGCGGATCGCCGTAGCCCTGGTGAAGGTTGGTGACGATGGCGTGGACGGTGTCGGCGCCCCAGCGGTCACCCCAGGCGAGCGGGCCGAGGGGGTGGCCCGCGCCCAGGCGCATCGCGGTGTCGATGTCCGCCGCGTCGGCGACGCCTTGGTGCAGGGCGTCGGCGGCGAGGTTGACGAGCATGGCGACCGTGCGGGTGACGATGAGGCCGGGCGCGTCGTCGATGACGTGGACGGCCAGGCCCGCGGCTTGGAGCAGGCCGGTCGCCTCGCGGAGGGCGTCGCCGGGGCAGCCGTCACTGGCGGCGGCGGCGATCGCGGTGGCGGTGGTGTCGTCCAGAGTCCGGTCCACGACGATCACCGGGGCGCCGTGCCGGGCGGCCAGCTCGGTCGCGGTGACGCCGGTGCCGCGAACCAGGAGCGCGCCGCCGGGCAGCTCCATCACCCCCGTGTCGCGGCATCCGTCCAGAACGGGGACGCCTGTGCGTGCCATGAGGGCACGGAGGTCGGCCGCGCCGTGGTCGATCACCTTCGGCGGCGCGGAGCACGGTGGTGCGGTGGCGGCGGACGATGGGCCGCTCTCGCCGCCGTAGCGGTAGACACCCTGTCCGGTCTTGCGTCCAAGGCGTCCTGCCTCCACCAGGTCGCGTTGCGCACGGGAGGGCTCGAAACGCGGGTCCTGGGCGAAGGCCGTCCACACTGAACGCGTGACCGCCTCGTTCACGTCGTGGCCGATCAGGTCCATGAGCGCGAACGGGCCCATCGGGAAGCCGGCCGCGCCGGTCAGAACGGCGTCGATGGTCTCAGGCGGGGCGGCCCGTTCCGCCAGCAGCCGCCACGCCTCGGCGTAGAAGGGCCGGGCGACGCGGTTGACGATGAAACCTGGGGTGGGCGCGGCGCGGACGACGGTCTTGCCCCATCCGGTGACCAGGTCCGCGGCCCGGTCCGCGACGTCGGCCGCGGTGCCGGCGCCGGAGATCACCTCGACCAGCCGCATGCGCGGTACCGGGTTGAAGAAGTGCAGTCCGAGGATGCGCTCGGGATGGGCGGCGCCGGCCGCGATCGCGGTGGGCGACAACGAGGAGGTGTTGGTGGCCAGGACGCAGTCGGGGGCGACGACGCGCTCCAGGTCGTTGAACAGGGCACGCTTGGCGGTCAGGTCCTCCACGATCGCCTCGATGACGATCCGCGCGGGCGCGAGCGATTCCAGGGACGGTGCCGTGGTCAGGTCCAGGGCGCCGGGATCGGCGTCGATCTTTCCGCGCGCCACCAGTGCCTTGACCCGGTCGCGGATCCCGGCGGCCGCGCGGTCGGCGGCGCCGGGATCCGCGTCCAGGAGCAGGACGGGGTGTCCGGCGAGCGCGGCGACCTGGGCGATGCCGGCTCCCATGGTGCCCGCGCCGACGATGGCGACGGTCTCGTGCATGGTGTCCTTTCAGCCGATGCGGCGCAGTTCGGTGCGGTATCGGGCGGCCATGTCCTCGTACAGGCCGACCGCTTCGGCGGTCCATTCGGCCAGGTCGGGCGCCGGTCTGGGCTTGGCGGGGACGCCCAGGGCGACGTGCCCGGCCGGGACACGGGCGTCCTCGGGGACCAGGGCGGCGGCGCCGACCGCGCCACCGGAGGCGACGACGGCGCGGTTCAGCACGATGGAACCGGAGCCGATGAGGCAGTCGTCGCCGATCACACAGCCTTCGAGATGGGCGTTGTGGCCGATCACGCAGCGGTCGCCGATGAGCGTCGGCCATTCCTCGGTGGTGTGCAGGACGGTGCCGTCCTGGACCGACGTCGCCTCGCCGATCTCGATGCGGCCGTAGTCGCCGCGCAGCACCGCCGCCGGCCATACCGACGATCGGGCTCCGATGCTCACCGAGCCGATCACCGTGGCGTCCGGATGGACGAACGCGTCCGGATGGATCCGCGGGACCAGGTCGCCGAGCGCGTAGATCGCCATCAGTGCTCCGGCTTCAGGTTGTAGACGCGGGTGGCGTTGCCCGCCAGCACCAGCGCGGCGGTCCGCTCGTCCGGGCACAGGGCGGCGACGGCGCGGGCGTTGCGGGCGATGCCGGGAACGCCCGGCCAGTCGGTGCCGAAGATCATGCGGCGGGTGAGGCGGTTCCAGTTGTGCTTGGCGTAGTACTCGCGCAGCCGGGACGGGGGCAGGCCGGACAGCTCGATCCAGACCCGCTCGTTGGACAGCGCCATGAACGCCGCCGCGTCGTACCACCAGCCGCGTCCGCCATGGGCGAGCACGACGTTCAGGCCGCGGAAGTCACGCAGGACGTCGTCGAGCAGCACCGGATCGGCGAACCGGTTGGACGAGCCGGGGAAGGTACTGGTGCCGCAGTGCACCACCAGCGGAATCCCGGCCGACTGGCACAGCTCGTAGGCGGGGTAGAGGCTGCGGTCGTTGGCGGCCACACCGGCGTGCACGGGGTGCAGCTTGCAGGCGACGGCGCCGAGACCGAGCTGCCTCTGCAATTCCTCCTCGATCGGGTAGTGCAGGTGCGGATTGATGTTGGCGATCGGTTTGAGGCGGGACGGGTTGTGCCCGGTCACCGGCAGCAGGTCTTCGATCGGCTGGATCCCGGTGGCCTTCGGGCTGTACTCCGACAGCAGCAACGCCACGTCCACGCCCTCACCGGCCAGGTACTCATCGAACCGGTCGGGGACGAGGGCGCCGGAGTCGTCGTAGACGCGCTCCAGCACCGCGTTGTCACCGAAGTCGTGCGCCCACTGCTTCCACGCCGGTTTGAGCGTGGGAAGCCGGGGGGCGTGCACGTGCACGTCGATCAGCGGCATGCCGTCCAGCATCAGCCGGCCCGGTAGGAGGCGACGAGTTCGGTGTCGACACCGAGCGGGCCGACGGCTCCCGCTCCCCCGGCCATGCCGAGCGGCGCGTCCCGGCCGGGCAGCGGCAGGTCGAAGAAGCGGGCGTTGTCGGCGACGAAGTCGCTCTGGTCGGCGGGCACCCGCCGGTCCTGGGCGATCGCCGACACCGGGCACGCCGGCTCGCAGGCGCCGCAGTCGATGCATTCGCCGGGGTTGATGTAGAGCTTGCGTTCGCCCTCGTAGATGCAGTCGACGGGGCACTCCTCGACGCAGGAGCGGTCCATCACATCGATGCATGCCGCGGCGATGACGTACGGCATGAAGTCGTCCTCCTCACAGTTCACTGGGCCGGGCCGGGACGTCGCGGTGGACGGGTGGTCAGGCCAGGGCGGGCACGGCGTCCGAGGAGTGGCCGGGGAACAGCTGCTCCTGCGGGTCGATCAGGACGGCGGCGTTGTTGACGGCGGTGGCCGCCTCGCCGAAGCCGACCGAGATCAGCCGGACCTTGCCCGGGTAGTCGGTGATGTCCCCGGCGGCGAACACGCCGGGCAGGTTGGTGGCCATGGTGGTGTCCACCGGCAGGTACCGGTTGCCGGTCACGTCGATCCCCCATTGGCGGATCGGGCCGAGGTTGGCGGTGAAGCCGAGGGCCGCGATGACCGCCTGCGCGGGCCGGACGGCGCTGCCCTCCGGCCCGGTGATCTCCACCCGCTCGACCCGCTCGCCGCCGTGGACGCCCGTCACCTGCGCCTCGGTGACGACCTCGACGGTGGACGCCATGAGCTGGGCCACGCTGTGGGCGTGCGCGCGGAACGCGGAACGGCGGTGCACCAGCGTGACCGACCGGGCGATGGGTTCCAGGCTCAGCGCCCAGTCGCAGGCGCTGTCGCCGCCGCCGACCACGACCACGTCCTGCCCCGCGTGCGCCTCCAGGGACGGGACGAAATAGGACAGGCCGCGGCCCAGCCACTCGGCGCCCACCGGCAGCGGGCGCGGGGTGAAGGTGCCGATGCCGCCGCTGATCACCACGGCGCGGCAGCCGATCCGCGTCCCGGCCGACGTGGTGACGGAGAGGGCGCCGTCGTCGTCGCGCCGCAGGGTCTGGGCCGCCTCGCCCAGGACGAAGGTGGGATCGAAGCGGGCGGCCTGCTCCATCAGCCCGGCGACCAGGTCACGGCCCTTGACGGCGGGGAAGCCCGCGATGTCGTAGATCGGCTTCTCCGGGTACATCGCCGTCACCTGGCCGCCGGGCTCCGGCAGCGAGTCGACGATCGCGGTCGACAGCCCCCGGAACCCGGCGTAGTAGGCCGCGTACAGCCCGACCGGGCCCGCGCCGACGATGAGCAGATCGCGTTCGATGACGGTCACGACGCGACGACCTCCGCCTGCCGACCGGACAGGACGTCCGCCGCGTGAGCGCGCAGCTCCACCCGGCGGACCTTCCCGGTGGCGGTGGTGGGCATGGCGTCCACGAACACCACCCGCCGTGGCCGCTTGAAGGACGGAAGCCCCGCACGGCAGAACTCGATCAGCTCCTCCTCGGTCGGTGCCGCCCCGGCGGACGTCACCACGTAGGCGACCGGCTTCTCCAGCCCGTCGGCGTCGGCCGCGCCCACCACGACCGCCTCCTCGACGCCCGGATGCGCCAGCAGCCGGGCCTCCACTTCGGCGGGCGAGACCCAGATGCCGCTGGCCTTGAGCATGTCGCCGGTACGTCCCAGGCAGGTGTAGTAGCCGTCGGCGTCCTGGACATAGGTGTCGCCGGTGCACAGCCACTCTCCCTGGAACACCTGCCGGGACGCGGCGTACCTCGACCAGTAGCCGGTCGCCGTCGACTCGCCCCGCACGTACAGCGTGCCGGGCGTACCGGGGGCGACGGGATTGCCCTCCTCGTCAAGGATGCGCAGTTCATAGCCGGGAACCGCCACACCGGTCGTCCCGGGCCGCACGTCCCCCTCCCGGTTGGACAGGAAGATGTGCAGCATCTCGGTCATCCCGATGCCGTCGAGGATGTCCACCCCGAAGTGCTCGGTCCACCGGTGGTACAGGGACGCGGGCAGCGGCTCTCCCGCCGACGCCGACAGCCGCACCCCGCCGAGCGCGTCCGGCGGCAGCCCGGCCCGCAGCATGTTCGCGAAGAACGTCGGACCGGCGAAGAAGAGGGTCGCCCCGTGGGTCCGGGCCCGCTCGGCCAGCACCTCGGGCCGCGACGGCGCCGGTTCCAGGATCGCCGCCGCGCCCACCGACAGCGGGAACAGCACCGTGTTGCCCAGTCCGTAGGCGAAGAACGCCTTGGCCGCCGACAGGCACCGGTCGTCGGGGCGAATGCCCAGGACCTGCTTGCCGTAGGTCTCACAGACCACACGGATCGAGCCGTGCCGGTGCATGGCCGCCTTGGGGCTGCCGGTCGTCCCCGAGGTGTAGAGCCAGAACGCCGGCGTGTCCGCGGTGGTGCGCCGCGGTCCGCCGTCCGGCTCGGCACGGGCCAGGTCCGCGAGCCGATGCACCGGGATCGCCGCCGAAACGTCCGCCCCCTCGGCGGCGAGCACGCCGATCAGGTCGGGCGCGTCGGCGATGGCCCGCGCCGCGACTTCGGCGAAGTCCGCCGACACCGCCAGCAGCCGCGCGCCCGAGTCGCGCAGCAGCTCGGCCAGCCCGTCGGCGCGCAGCATCGTCGACACCGGCACCGGGACGGCGCCGATCCGCAGCGCCGCCAGGAACACCGTGACGAACTCCGGCGAGTCGGCCATGAACATCAGCAGCCGCTGCTCGGGCAGCAGGCCGACGTCGCGCAATCCGGTCGCGGTTCTCCGGACGTCGTCGTGCAGTTGCGCGTAGGTGCGGTCCCCCGACGGGCCGGTCAGGGCCAGGCGGTCACCGTCGCCACTGTCGATGTGGCGGTCGAGCAGGTAGGTGCTGGCATTGAAGGTTTCGATCATCTGGACGCGGTCCCGCTTCAGGCGAGGTGGACGTAGTCGTAGTCGAACGGCTTGCCGTTGATCCCCTGGCGCGGCGGCGCGATCCAGGCGGCGATCTTGCCGCGCTCGTACACCGGCTGCATCAGGGATCGGACGTGCGTCTTGTCGACCTCGGTGGGCAGCCACTCGCCCTTCCGCGCCTCCCACTCCTCGGAGGAGAGGATCTCGCCGTCCGGGGTGGCCTCGATCCCGGCGAACGCGCCCACCTTCCGGTTGAACGCCACATGCGGCAGCCGGAACCGCTGCGGCAGGCCCGCCTCCTCCAGGATCCGGTTCCACCGGTTCACGCCGTTCTGGCAGTCGCCGATGTACTCGCGGCGCAGGTCGGTGTTCAGCCCGACCAGCGCGGGCACCTCGGTCTGCCCGACCTTCCCGTCCACGATGGCGTCCACCATGATCGAGTCGTCGGTGAGCCGGTGGTCGTCCTTGCGCCGCTCCTCGGCCCACCGCCCCTTCAGG
>NZ_JBIMPP010000049.1:0-61533 GCF_043906805.1 Actinomadura sp. SCN-SB
TGTGCCGAAGCCGTCCACGGTCCCCGACAGCCCGCCCCCGATCGAGGGCGCGGTCAACTTCAACAAGGACTGACCGGTTCGACAAGGACCGACCGGCTGAACAGGGCCCGTCCCCTCCGGGGGGCGGGCCCTTTCGCGTCCGGCCCACCGGCGGCTCCGGCACGGCGCTCACCCTGAACCACTCCGTCCCGCTGGAGTTCGCGGGCGGCACCGCCGGCGCGCTGTTCGCGGGGCTGGGCTGGGACGTGGCGTTCCTCGGCCTGGGGCTGTACCTGGCCGGAGAGGGCGTCGAGGACCCGGCGGCCTGGGAGGGCTCCCTGGACGTCCAGCGCTACTCCGCGAAGGTCATCGACGCCTGGGGCGAGGTGGTGTCGGGCTCGGCGGCCCCGGAGGAGATCGCGGCGGCGACGCAGGCCGCGCGGGCGCAGTTCACCCCGGATCTCTAGGCGGTGTGCCCCGGGAGGGCGTACCGGCCGTCGTCCAGGGGATCGACCAGACCGTCGGCGATCAGGGCGTCGAGGGCCCGTTCCCGCTGGACCGCCTCCGACCAGACGACATCGAGCGCGGCCTTCTCGACCGGGCCCTCCGCGTCCCGGAGGACGGCGAGGAGGCGGCCACGGCACTGGCGGTCCGTGCCCGCGTAGGTCTGGCCGCGGCGGGGCGGGCCGTCGTACGCGGGCCGTCCCGCCGCCTGCCATGCGCAGCGGGCGATGACCGGGCAGTCGACGCAGCGCGGGGAGCGGGCCGTGCAGACCAGGGCGCCCAGCTCCATGACGGCGACCGACCATCGGGCGGCGGTGGGCGGGTCCAGGGGCAGCAGCGACTCGGCCAGGCGGACCTCGTCCCTGCTCTGGGTCTTGGGCGGGTGCTCCGTACCCGAGCACAGGCGGGCCAGGACGCGCCGGACGTTGGTGTCCAGGACGGCGTGCCGCTGCCGGTAGGCGAAGCTGGCGACGGCGGCGGCGGTGTACGTCCCGATGCCCGGCAGGGCCAGCAGCTCGTCGTGGGAGGACGGGACCTCGCCCCCGTGCCGTTCGACGATCGCCGTGGCGGTCGCGTGGAGGCGCAGCGCGCGGCGGGGGTAGCCGAGCCGCCCCCACGCCCGTACCGCCTCACCGGACGGCTCGGCGGCGAGCGCCGCGGGCGTGGGCCAGCGCCGCATCCACTCGCCCCAGACCGGGAGGACGCGGGCGACGGGGGTCTGCTGGAGCATGATCTCGCTGACCAGGACGCCCCACGGGGTGGCCGACGCCGCCCGCCAGGGAAGGTCCCGGGCGTGCGTCTCGTACCAGTCGATGATCGGCTCTATGACCGGCTCGGTGTGCGAAGTGCTCATGATGCGCGGCCATTCTGGCACGGCCCGGAGGGCAGCCGCGCCACACCGGTCACACCCGTCGAAGGGTTTGTGTCAGGCGACACAGGTCACAACCTGACCGTTAGAGATGCGGGGCGGAGGGGTGCGGCGGTCCGTACCGGACCGTGATTTGGGCACGCGAGTAAAGGTCCGCCCGACGGGCGCTGGGGCGGGAACCCGCCTAGACGTAACGCTCCAAGATGGAGGACTCCGCGAGCCGGGACAGTCCCTCGCGGACGCTGCGGGCCCGCGCCTCGCCGACCCCGCCGACGGCCTGGAGGTCGTCGATGCTGGCGGCCAGCAGCTTCTGCAGCCCCCCGAAGTGCTCCACCAGCCGTTCCACCACCAGGCTCGGCAGCCGCGGGACCTTGGCCAGCAGCCGGTAGCCCTTGGGGCTGACCGGCAGGTCGAGCGCGTCCGGGCCGGTGAAGCCCATCACCTCGGCGACCGTGGACAGGTCCAGCAGCTCGTTGGCCGACAGCCCGTCCAGGTCCTCCAGGATGGCGTCGAAGCCGCGGTCACGGGCCTCCCGGGACGGGTAGTCGCGGACGATCAGCTCGCGGTCCACGTCCACGCCCGAGACCAGCTCGTCCAGTTGCAGGGACAGCAGCCGGCCGTCGGTGCCCAGCTCGACCACATAGCCCTCGATCTCGTCGGCGATCCGGCGCACCATCTCCAGGCGCTGCACGACGGCGCTGACGTCCCGGACGGTGACCAGGTCCTCGATCTCCAGGGCGGACAGCGTCCCGGACACCTCGTCGAGCCGCAGCTTGTAGCGTTCGAGCGTGGCCAGGGCCTGGTTGGCCTTGGACAGGATCGCCGCCGAGTCCTCCAGGACGTAGCGGATGCCGTCCAGGTAGAGCGCGATGATGTGCATCGACTGGCTGACCGAGATGACCGGGTAGCCGGTCTGCCTGGCCACCCGCTCGGCGGTGCGGTGCCGGGTGCCGGACTCCTCGGTGGGGATCGTCGAGTCGGGCACCAGGTGCACCGCGGCCCGCACGATCCGTGAGTGCGAGTCGTCGAGCACGATCGCGCCGTCCATCTTGGCCAGCTCGCGCAGCCGTGTCGCGGAGAACTCCACGTCGAGCTCGAAGCCGCCGGTGCACAGCTCCTCGACGAGCTTGTCGTACCCCAGCACGATCAGCCCGCCGGTGTGGCCCCGCAGGATTCGCTCCAGCCCGTCGCGGATGGGCGTGCCCGGCGCCACCGCGGCGAGTGTGGCGCGGCGTCGTTCGTCATGACCCTTGTCTGGTACTGGCACCTGGCCCCCGGGAGGTCGCTGGACGGCGTCAGTTTATCGAGGACACCTCGTCAGGGAGTCCTCACCTGGCCCTAAGCGTGAAGGGTGTGGCGCCTGTAGCCTGCCGTGACGCCTGTTAGGGCGCTGTAAAGGCGACCTGTAGCGCCTGCGTGAGGCTGTCCACTTCCATCACTTTCATCCCTTCATAGCTCATCAGTTGCGGGTCCGCGCGCTTGAGGGGGGACCCGTCCCCCAGTTCGAGCGATCCGCGCGGGACGACCGCGTGCTTGAACCCCAGCCGCGCCGCCTCGCCCAGCCGCCGCTGCACGCCGGGGACGACCCGGACCTCCCCGGCAAGGCCGACCTCGCCCACCGCGATCAGGCTGCCCGACAGCGACTGCTCCACCGTCGATCCGGCGACCGCCAGCGCCAGCGCCAGGTCGACGGAGGTCTCCGAGAGCCGCACGCCGCCGACCGTCGAGACGTACACGTCCTTCTCGTGCATGGAGATCTTGCACCGCTGCGCCAGCACGGCCAGCACCATCGCCACGCGCGAGGTGTCGAGGCCGGACGACGCGCGGCGCGGGGCGGGCAGGTGCGACTTGGCGACGAGGGCCTGCACCTCGGCGACCAGCGGGCGCCGCCCCTCCAGGGTCACGGTCACGCACGTCCCCGGCACGGGCTCCTCACGGCGGGTCAGGAACAGCCCGCTGGGGTCCGGGAGGCCGACGATGCCCACCTCCGACAGGTCGAAGCAGCCCAGTTCGTCGGTGGGGCCGTACCGGTTCTTCACCGCGCGGATCATCCGCAGCCTGCTGTGCCGGTCGCCCTCGAAGTACAGGACGACGTCCACCAGATGCTCCAGCAGGCGCGGCCCGGCGATCGCGCCCTCCTTGGTCACATGGCCGACCAGCACCACCGTGACGCCGCGCTCCTTGGCCACCCGGATGAGGTTGGCGGCGACCTCGCGGATCTGCGTCACCCCGCCAGGCGCGCCGTCCACCTCGGACGTGCCGATCGTCTGGATCGAGTCCACGACCACCAGCGAGGGCTCCACCGCGTCGATGTGCCCGAGGACCGCCGACAGCTCGGTCTCCGCGGCCAGGTACAGGTCGTCGGTGATCGCCCCGACCCGGTCGGCCCGCAGGCGGACCTGTTCCGCCGACTCCTCGCCCGTCACGTACAGGACGGGCGAACGCTCGGCGGCGTCCTGCCCGCCGGGGGCGGACGCCAGCGCCGCCACCTCAAGGAGCAGGGTGGACTTCCCGATGCCCGGCTCCCCGGCCAGCAGCAGCACGGCACCGGGCACCATGCCGCCGCCGAGGACCCGGTCCAGCTCGTCCAGGCCGGTGGCCCGCATGGTCGCCGACCGCACGTCCACCTGGCCGATCGGCCGCGCCGGAGCGCTGACCGGACCCGCCGTGACGACCCGCGCGGGCGTCGCCGTCCCGGCCTCGGCGACCGTCCCCCATGTCTGGCACTCCCCGCAACGCCCGACCCACTTGGACGTCTGCCATCCGCACTCCGTACAGCGGTAGGACGCCTTCGCGGTCTTCGCCCGGCTCATTTGGCTCGCTCCGTCCCCATGCGCGGAAGCGTAGAGCGCGGCTCCGTCATTTCGGGGGGCGTCGTTTCGAGGTCGTCTTTCAGGCTCAGGTGTAGCGCCACCAGAGGTTGACCGCGTAGTCCACCTCGTGGCCATCGTGCTCGCGCAGGGCGGCCTCGGCGACCTCCGGCGGGAAGTCGATGCGCAGGACGGCCTCCAGGTCGGCGCGGCTCTCGAAAGCCCAGCGGAAGGTCAGGGGCGAGCGCTGGTAGCCGCGCCGCGTCCAGAAGCGCTCCACGGCACGGGGGTCGTAGGACGGCAGCCAGCGCAGGAACCAGCGGCCGTAGGTCGAGCGGGTGGCGTCGGTGTCGATGATGAAGATCGCGCCGCCGCGCCGTGTCACCCGGTCGAGCTCGGCCAGGCCGGGCTCGCAGCCGGGACCGAAGAAGTACGCCCAGCGGGCGTGGACGACGTCCACGGAGGCGTCCGGGAGCGGCAGCGCCTGAGCGGCCCCCACCCGGACGGTGACGTTCGGCACATCGCGCACCCGGCGGCGGGCCGCGGCCGCCAGCCCGCCGTGCGGCTCCACCCCGATCACCTTGGCCGCCTCGCGGGCGAAGACGGGCAGGTGGAAGCCGGTTCCGCAGCCGACGTCCAGCACCGTGGCGCCGGTCCACGGACGGATCGCCCGCATCGCCGAGTCGAGCGTCCCGTCGGGGTCCACGGCGCGGTTGCCGATTTCGTACACTCGGGGCGAGTTCCAGATGTTCGGGCTCGGCACGGCCCCCGGTGCGATCTCGGCCATGGAAACCACCGTAGTCACTCCGGACGTTAAGAAATCAGGATCACCGCCCGCCGGGTGCCCGAAGGGCCACGCGGGCGCATAGGCTTTCGGTGCGTGCGCACCGCCGGGAGGCAGGGGGCCGACGGGCCCGACGGGCCCGGCGGGCACAGCATCAGGGAACTGCTCAGCGACCAGCCAGGCGAGGGAGCCTTGACCCCGCAGCACAATGGAGCCGCCACGCCGGCGATCCGGGTACCGGACGCGCCGATCACGCTCTCGACCGCGTCGGTCTATCCGGAGAAGGTGCCGAGCGCCTTCGAGATCGCCGCGCTGCTGGGCTATGACGGCGTCGAGGTCATGGTCTCGACGGATGCCTCCTCACAGGACCTCAACGTGCTGCGCCGGCTGTCGGACTACCACCAGGTGCCGATCAAGTCGATCCACTCGCCCTGCCTGCTGCTGACCCAGCGGGTGTGGGGACGGGAGCCCTGGGGGAAGTTAGTGCGATCCAAGGAGGTCGCGGAGGCGCTGGGGGCCGAGGTCGTCGTGGTGCATCCGCCGTTCCGCTGGCAGCGCGAGTACGCCCGCGAGTTCGTCGACGGGCTCGCCCGCATGCAGGAGGAGACCGACGTCCTGTTCGCCGTGGAGAACATGTTCCCGCTGAAGGCGCGCGGCGCCGAGGCGGGCATGTACCTGCCCGACTGGAACCCGGTCGATCAGGACTACCCCTACGTCACGCTGGACCTGTCGCACACCGCGGTGTCGGGGTCCGACGCGCTCGCCATGGCGGACGGGCTGGGGCGGCGCCTGCGTCACGTCCACCTGGCCGATGGCGTCGGCATCACCAACAAGGACGAGCACCTGGTGCCGGGACGGGGCAGCCAGCCGTGCGGCCCGATGCTGGAGCGGCTGGCCGAGGACGGCTACCGGGGCCACATCTGCCTGGAGGTCAACACGCGCCGCGCCGCGAGCCGCGCCCAGCGCATGGAGGACCTGGCCGAGGCGCTGGCGTTCGCCCGGCTCCACCTGGCCGCCGCCCACCGCACCTGGGAGGTCACGCCCGCCGGTGAGATCACCCAGCGGAGCCTGCGGTGACCACCGGGGGCAGCCGCGGTGCCTGAGCCGGCACGGCCGCCCCGGCGGCGCGAGCGACCGCAGAAGCCGGAACGGCAGGGGCCTGAACCGGGGCGCCGCTCGGGGCGCGGCCCGGGACGGCGCCCGGGGCCGACGGAGACCCGCGACGCGATCATCGCGGCCGCCCGCGACCTGTTCGCCGAGAAGGGGTACGACGGCGCGTCGCTGCGCGCCATCGCCCGTGCCGCCGGTGTGGATCCGGCCCTGGTGCACCACTTCTACGGCAACAAGGAGGGCGTGTTCGTCGAGGCCATGCGGTTCCCGATCGACCCGTCCCAGCTGGTGCCGAGGATTTTGGCGACGTCCAGGGACAAGCTTGGCGAGGCCATGGTCCGGGTGTTCCTGGAGGTGTGGCGCGACGAGGAGAAGCGCGCCCCGCTCGTCGCGATGCTGCGTTCGGCGATGACCAACGATCAGATCGCGGTGATGATGCGCCAGTTCGTCAGCTCTGCGCTGTTCGCCAAGGCGGCGGAGATCCACGGCATCCCGCTGCTGCGCCTCAACGCGGCGGTGGGTCAGATGATCGGCGTGGCGCTGCTGCGGTACGTGATCAAGGTGGAGCCGATCGCCTCGGCCACCGAGGACGAACTGATCGAGCTGCTGGCCCCGGCGCTCCAGCTCCACCTGGCTCCCTGACGTCTTCTTCCCTTGAGCGGCAGGTCAACGGGCCTGCCGCCGTTCGCCTGCCTTGTCATGTTCTGTGGCCCCTTGACCGGGCCCTGGTGCGGGCATAAATTCAACACATGATGAGTTCTAGTCCGAAGGCCGCCTCCGGGCCCGCGGTGATCGTGCGCGATCTGCGGGTGATCCGGGGCGGCAAGGAAGTCCTGCACGGGCTCACGTTCGACGTGCCGCGCGGCTCGGTCGTGGGGCTGCTCGGCCCGAGCGGCTGCGGCAAGACCACGCTGATGCGGGCGCTCGTGGGCGTGCAGATCGTCAAGGGCGGCGAGGTGACCGTGCTCGGCGAGCCCGCCGGGTCCAAGGGCCTGCGCCGCCGCGTCGGGTACTCGACCCAGACCCCCGCCGTCTACCTGGACCTGTCCGTACGCGAGAACCTGCGCTACTTCGCCGCCGTCCTGGGCGCCCCCCGCTCCGACGTCGACCGGGTCATCGACGAGGTCGGGCTCGGCGGCCAGCGCGACCAGGTCGCGGGGACGCTGTCGGGCGGCCAGCTCAGCCGCGCCAACCTGGCGGTCGCCCTGCTCGGCAGCCCCGAGCTGCTCGTCCTCGACGAGCCGACAGTGGGCCTCGACCCGGTGCTGCGCCAGGAGCTGTGGACGCTGTTCCGCGGCCTGGCCGACCGCGGCGTGACGCTGGTCGTCTCCAGCCACGTCATGGACGAGGCGGGGCGCACCGACCGGCTGCTGCTCATGCGCGAGGGGCACATCCTCGCCGACGGCACCCCCGACGGGCTGCGCACCCGCACCTCCACCGCCGACCTGGAGGCCGCGTTCCTGCACCTGATCGCCGAGCACGCGGGGAGCCACCGATGAGCATCACGATCACCCTGGCCACGATGCGCCGGATCCTGGGCCAGCTCCGCCATGACCACCGGACGATCGGCCTCATGGTCGGCGTCCCGTCGCTGCTGATGATCCTGCTGCGCTATGTCTTCGACACTCCCGGAGCCTTTGACCGGATCGGGCCAATGCTGCTGGGGCTGTTCCCGTTCGTGGTCATGTTCATCGTGACCAGCGTGGGAACGCTGCGCGAACGCACCGGCGGCACGCTGGAACGGCTGATGACGATGCCGACCGGCAGGCTCGACCTGCTGCTCGGCTACGCCCTGGCGTTCGGCCTGATCACGCTCGTGCAGGTCGGGGTGGTGCTGGGCATCTCGCTGACCTGGCTGGGCCTCGACCTGGCCGGCGCGGTGTGGTCGCTGGTGCTGGTGGCGGTGCTGAGCGCCCTGCTGGGGATGGCGCTGGGCCTGTTCGCCAGCGCGTTCGCCCGTACCGAATTCCAGGCGGTGCAGTTCATGCCCGCGTTCGTGCTGCCACAGACGCTGCTGTGCGGGTTGCTCGTCCCGCGCGAACGGATGGCGGGCTGGCTTGAGGCGATCTCGAACGTGCTGCCCCTGTCGTACGCGGTGGACGCGATGCAGCGGGTGACGCGGGAGCCCCACTTCTCGTCCGAACTGACCCGCGATGTGGTGGTCATCACCGTCTGCATGCTCCTGGCCCTGCTTTTGGGCGCCGCGACGCTGCGAAGGAGGACGGATTGACCGCGGTTTCCCCGAAGCGGAGCGGAGTTTTCCACAGCCTCCCCAAGATCTAAATGACCCTGGGAACTGCTGCTAATCTCGCGCTTCATGAATCCCGTTGAGCACCCGGGTTCCCGGCCGCGTTCGACCGGGGGCCCCGCCGTTCCCGGCTCCGGTGGCCCTGCCCCCTCGGGGCTCGGTTCCCTCCTGCCCGACGGCCCCGGCGGGCCGGGCGGGCCAGGTGGTTCCGGCGGTCCCGGCGGCCCCGGGCAGGACGGCCTGCCAGGGACGCCGCGCAAGCGCCGCTGGCCGCGGGTACTGGCCGCGGTCGGGGTGTTCATCCTGCTGATCGCTCTCGGCACCGGCGGCCTCATCTGGCAGCGCCAGTCGTCCTACAACGGCAACATCGACCGGCTCCCCGGCGTGATGCCGACCGGGAAGAAGCGTCCGGGCCCGAACGTCACCGGCACCGAGAACTGGCTGCTGGTCGGCTCCGACACCCGCGCCGAGGTGGGCACCACCGGCGAGGGCGGCGGCCGGCTCTGGAAGCCGGGCGCGCAGCGGTCGGACACGCTGATGCTGCTGCACCTGCCGGCCGACCGCAAGAAGGCGTACGTGATCTCGTTCCCGCGTGACTCCTGGGTGCAGATCCCCGGGTACGGCCCGCAGAAGATCAACGCGGCGTTCTCGTTCGGCGGTCCGCCGTTACTGATCGAGACGGTGGAGAACCTGACCGGGATCCGCATCGACCACTTCGGCGCGATCGACTTCAGCGGGTTCAAGGCGATGACCGACGCGCTCGGCGGCGTCGAGGTGACCATCGACCGCGGCAGCTACGACTCGGCCAACAAGGTGCGCTGGGAGGCGGGCAGGCAGCGGCTGGACGGGGAGCAGGCGCTGCTGTTCGTCCGGCAGCGGTACGGCCTGCCCAACGGCGACTTCGACCGGATCAAGCGGCAACAGGCGTTCCTGCGGGCGCTGGCGTCCAAGGCCGCGGAGGGCGGCACGATCACCAACCCGCTGAAGCTGGACCGGTTCCTGTCGGCGATGACCAAGTCGATCAGCGTGGACGACTCGGTGTCGGCGGGCAAGCTGCGCTCCCTGGCGCTCAGCCTGCGCGGCGTGGGTCCGGGCGACGTCACGTTCCTCACCGCGCCCTACACCGGCACCGGCCAGCGCGGCAGCCAGAGCGTGGTGCTGCTGGACAAGGCGAAGTCGCAGCTGCTGTTCCAGGCGGTGCGCCAGGCGGAGGTCGACAAGTACGTCCAGCAGTACGGTGGCGCGAACCGCGTCGGCACCGTCTCGTGAGGTCCGCCGCGATTCAGGCTCCTTCTCCAGGCTATTAACCTGAGGATGGCGGGACGGCCGCCGATCCGTCCGGAGAAGGGATGGACAGTGCTTCGTCAGGTCCTGCTGGCCGCGTCGCGCAGCGACCGCGTGCGCACGCTCGTGGAGACCTCGCCGATGACCCGTGACATGGTGCGCCGTTTCATCCCGGGCGAGACCATGGACCAGGCCTTGGACGTCGCCGGAGACCTGACCCGCGAGGGCCTGCTGGTCACGCTGGACGTGCTGGGCGAGTTCGCTTGCGACGCCGGGCAGGCCCGCGCGATGGTCGACCACTACGTGGAGCTGCTGGAACGGCTGGCCTCGACGGGCCTGGCCCAGCAGGCCGAGGTGTCGCTCAAGCTGACCGCGATCGGGCAGGCGTTCGACGAGGACGTCGCGCTGGAGAACGCCCGCCGCGTCTGCACCGCCGCCCGGTCCGCGGGGACCACGGTCACGCTCGACATGGAGGATTACGAGCACGTCGACTCGACCCTGCGGATCCTGATGGAGCTGCGGCGCGACTTCCCGGACACGGGCGGGGTCGTCCAGGCGTACCTGCGGCGCGCGGAGGAGCACTGCGCCGAGCTGGCCTACGAGGGCTCGCGGGTGCGGCTGTGCAAGGGGGCCTACGGGGCGCCTGACGATGTCGCGTTCACCGACAAGGCCGAGGTCGACAAGTCGTACGTGCGGTGCATGAAGGTGCTGATGGGCGGCAAGGGCTACCCGATGCTGGCCACGCACGACCCGAGGCTGGTGGACATCGCGGGCGCGCTGGCCGTCCTGTTCGACCGTGACCCGAGTTCCTTCGAGTACCAGATGCTCTACGGGATCCGCCCGCAGGAGCAGCGGCGGCTGGCGTCCCAGGGCGCGCAGGTGCGGGTGTACGTCGCGTACGGGGACCAGTGGTACGGCTACTTCATGCGCCGCCTGGCCGAGCGCCCGGCGAATTTGCGCTTCTTTCTCCGCTCCCTGATGTCGCGGTCCTGATGGCACGGTCCTGACGGGCCGGGCACCGCGGGCGTCCGCGGGCCGGTGGTGCTCCGTAGGGTCGCTAGGCTGGGAACGGTCAATGGAATTCCCGTGTCAAGGTGCGTCGATGATCGCGATTCTGGGTGCCGGCAAGATGGGCGAGGCGCTGCTGTCCGGGGTGCTCCGGGCGGGCCGCCGGCCGTCGGAGCTGATGGCCACGGTCCGCAGGGAGGAGCGCGGCGCGCTGCTGCGCGAGCGGTACGGCATCGAGATCGTCCGCAACGCGGAGGCCGCGTCCGCCGCCGACGTGCTGGTCCTGGCGGTCAAGCCGCAGGACATGGGGGTGCTCCTGGACGAGGTGGGCCCCATCGTGGAGCCGGGCCGGCTGGTGATCTCGATGGCGGCGGGCATCACGACCGGGTTCATCGAGGAGCGGCTGCCGGAGGGCGTACCGGTGGTGCGGGTGATGTCCAACACGCCGGTGCACGTGGACGAGGCGATGAGCGTGATCTCGGCCGGCTCGCACGCGGGCGAGGAGCACCTCAAGCTGGCCGAGGAGCTGCTGTCGCCGGTCGGCAAGGTGATGCGGCTGCCGGAAAGCCTCCAGGACGGCGCGACCGCCCTGTCGGGCAGCGGGCCCGCGTACTTCTACTACCTGGTCGAGGCGATGGTGGACGCGGGCATCCTGCTGGGGATGCCGCGGGCGGCGGCGCTGGAGATGGTGATCCAGTCGGCGGTGGGCGCGGCGGTGATGCTGCGCGACTCCGGCGAGCACCCGGTGATGCTGCGGGAGGCGGTGACCTCGCCGGGCGGCACGACGATCTCGGCGATCCGCGAGCTGGAACGGCACGGTGTCCGCGCGGCCGTCCTGGAGGCGATCGAGGCCGCGCGCAACCGCGGCCGGGAGCTGGCCGGCGGCTGACCGCACGCTGACCACGGCCGCCACGGCTGACCACGGCCGGCCGCGGCTGGCCGGGGGACCGGCTGCTGGTCCTTTTCGCGGGATATGTCACACATTGTTGTTTGACCCACCACGAAAGTGCTGTACGTGTAAGGGGCATGGGAATACTGCTGCGACTGCTGGTGGCCGCCGGTCTGGCCGTTGATGCCTATGTTCATTGGGATTTCGCCCCGGACATGGGCTTCGTCGAGGGCGGGAGCATCGGCGGCGACACTCTCTTCCGCGTGCAGGCGGTGGTGGCGGCGCTGGCGGCGCTGCTGATCCTGGCGCTGGCCCGGCGGTGGACCTACGCGGTGGCGTTCCTGGTCGCGGTGAGCGTGCTCGGCGCGATGTTCCTGTACTACTTCCTGGACGTGGGTTCGGTCGGCCCGTTCCCGGACATGTACGACCCGTCCTGGTACCAGGAGAAGACGATCGCGCTGATCGGGGAGGGCGTGGCGGCCGCCGCCGCGCTGATCGGCTTCCTGACCGGGGGGCGGCGTTCGCCCGGCCGCGCGCCGGGCGAGCCGAGCGAGACCGCGACCGTCTGAGCGACCCCCCCGGGACGGTCAGCCGATGCCGGATAAATACTGACGCGACAGTAAGGTCGCTCTTACGATGCCCTCGTGGCTTCCCGGCGGTCCCTTCCTCCCGCGTCTCTCCTCGTCCTCGCCCTCCTGCTGGCCGGGCAGCTCAGCGCCTGCTCGGGCGGGGACTCCGGCGAGGACCGCGTCCAGATCGGGCGGGCGTCGCGCGCCGACGTGACCGAGCTGGTCGAGGCGCCCGCGAAGGTGGCCGCCCGCGCGACCGCGACGCTGCGGGCACCGGCCGAGGGCACGATCAAACGGCTGTACGTGGCGGACGGCGACGAGGTCGAGAAGGGCGAGGTTCTCGCGACGATCGACTCGCCGTCCGCGCGGGAGCAGCTCGCGCGGGCCCGCGAGGCGGACGGCTCGGTCGCCGGAAGCGGTGCGGCCGTCCCGGCGGGCCTCGACCTGACCGCGTTCCAGCGCGGGACCGACCGTACGGCGCGGGACGGGTTCGCGGAGGCCAGGAAGGTGGCCGCGCAGATCCCCGACCCGGGGCGGCGGGCGAGCGTCCTCGCCGGGATCACCAAGGCGGAGGGCGAGTACCGGGCGGCGTCGCGGGCCGCCCGTGAGGCGGTGGCGCGGCTCAACGCCGGGCTCGGCAGCGTGGGGCAGGCGGTCTCGTCCATCACGGCGGCGCAGCGGGTGCAGACCCGCGCGGCGGTGCGGTCCGCCGAGCGGACCGTGCGGGCGCTGACGATCAAGGCGCCGTTCGACGGCGTGGTGGGCCTGGGCGGGCCCGCGTCGGGCGCGGGCGGGCTCGGCGGCATGCTGGACCAGCTCCCGCAGGGCCTTCCCGGCGGTGCCGCATCCCTCCCCGGAGGCGCGGCGCTCGGCGGCGGGGCTGCCAAGGACGCCGCCTCGATCGCAACGGGCGCGCCCATCTCGGCAGGGGACGCGGTGGTCACGGTCACCGACGTGTCGAGGCTGTCTCTCACGGCGGACGTGGACGAGACCGACGTGCTGCGGGTCACCGAGGGCGTGCGCGCGGACGTGGAGTTCGACGCGGTCCAGGGCGGCACGTACACGGCGGAGGTGACCGGGGTAGGGGCCACGCCCTCGGAGGCCACGGGCGGCGGCGTCAGCTACAAGGTCACGCTGTCCCTCGGCAACGGGACCCTGTCCGGCGGAGGGGCCGCGCCGCGTCCCAAGCCGGGCATGAGCGCGGTGGTGAACCTGCGCGTCCACGAGCGGCGCGGCGTGCTGTCCGTGCCGTCGTCGGCGATCGTCAGCAGCGGCCGGGAGTCGATCGTGTGGGTCGTCGCCGGGGGACGGGCACAGCGCCGCGTGGTCGGCCTGGGCGCGCAGGGGGACACCACGGTCGAGGTCGTCCGGGGCCTGCGCGAGGGGGAGCGGATCGTCGTGCGCGGCGCGGACTCCGTCCGGCAGGGCCAGGAACTGGCGCCGTGACCGAACCGGCCCTGGAGGCGGTGGACGTCACCCGCGCGTACACCATGGAGGGCGTCGAGGTGCAGGCGCTGCGCGGCGTGAGCCTGCGGATCGACGAGGGCGAGTTCGTGGCGATCGTGGGGCCGTCCGGGTCGGGCAAGTCCACGCTCATGCACCTGCTGGGCTGCCTGGACCGGCCCACCTCCGGCACGCTGCGGATCGGCGGCCGGGACGTGGCGCGGCTGTCGGGCAACGAGCTGGCGGAGCTGCGCAACTCCCTGATCGGGTTCGTGTTCCAGTCGTTCCACCTGCTGCCCAGGACGACCGCGCGGGAGAACGTGGCGCTGCCCCTGGTCTACCGGGGCGTGCCCCGGGCCGAGCGCAGGCGCCGGGCCGTCGACGCCCTCACCTCGGTCGGGCTGGGGCACCGCGTCGGGCACCGTCCCGGCCAGATGTCGGGCGGCGAGCAGCAGCGGGTGGCGATCGCGCGGGCGCTGGTCGGCGCCCCGCGGGTGGTGCTGGCGGACGAGCCCACGGGCAACCTCGACACCCGCACCGGGCACGAGGTCATGGACCTGCTCGAACGGCTCAACCGGGAGCGGGGCGTGGCCGTCGTCCTGGTCACGCACGAGCCGGACGTCGCGGAGCGGGCCCGCCGCCGCGTCCACATCCGCGACGGCCTCATCGAACGCGACGAGTCCGCATGAGGGTCGGCGAGTCGCTGCGGGTGGCGCTGGAGGCGCTGCGGGTCAACCGGCTGCGCAGCGCGCTGACCATGTTCGGCGTGGTGATCGGGGTCGCGGCCGTGGTGGTGCTGGTCGCGATCGGGTCCGGGGCGCGCGACCTGGTCGAGAGCGAGATCGAGGGGCTCGGCTCCAACATCATCTTCGTGGCGCCGGGGCAGATCGGTGTCGGCTCGCCGCCGTCCATCAGCCGGATGCGGCTGGACGACGTCGCCTACCTCGGCCGGGTCGTGGGGGACGAGAGCCGCGTGGCCGCGGCCGTCAGCTCCGGGGAGACGGTGCGGGCGGGCCGGGAGGAGACGTACGCCGGCATCATGGGCGCCAACCAGAACCTGCGGAACGTGTTCGACCGCCCGTTGCGCCGCGGACGGTACCTCAGCGAGACCGACGTCGACACGCGGCGCCGGGTGGTGGTGCTCGGATCCACGGTCGCGCGGCGGCTGTTCGGGGACGTGGACCCGATCGGGCGGCAGGTCACCATCGCGGGCGGCGCCCGGTTCCGGGTGGTCGGGGTGCTGGAGGAGGTCGGGCAGACCTTCGGGCAGGCCAGGGACGCGGAGGTGCACATCCCGGTGACCACGGCCCAGCGGCTGTTCGGCGTCACCAGGATCGACGTGCTGGCCGTCCGCGCCCCGTCCAGCGAGGCGATCCCGCGGTTGCAGCGCGAGATCGTGGACGCGCTCCAGACCCGCTACCAGGGCGAGCGCTTCACGGCGATCACCCAGACCCAGTTGCTCGGCACCATCGGCACCGTGCTGAGCGCGCTCACCGGGGTGCTGGCCGCCATCGCCGCGATCTCGCTGCTGGTGGGCGGGGTCGGGGTGTCCAACATCATGCTGGTGGGGGTGCGCGAGCGGACCCGCGAGATCGGGCTGCGCAAGGCCCTGGGCGCCCGCCAGCGGGACATCCTCGCCCAGTTCCTGGCGGAGGCGGTGATGCTGACGACGCTGGGCGGCCTGGCCGGGATCGCGCTCGGCGCGGGCGCGTCGGCGCTGATCTCGGCGCTGTCGCCGGTGCCGGCCACGATCACCTGGTGGTCTCCGGTGCTGGCGTTCGTGGTCTCCGCGGCGGTCGGGGTGTTCTTCGGCGTCATGCCGGCCCGCCGGGCGGGACGCCTGGACCCGGTGATCGCGCTCCGTGCCGAGTGACCGTCCCGTACCCGATGATCGTCCCTCGGCGCCTGGCGAGGGGCTTCCGCGGGGCCGCGGCCGTCCGCCCGGCGACCCCGCGGAAGCGCCTCAGGCTCAGGCCGCCTCGCTCTCCGCGTCCCGCGCGCCCCGGACGAGGGAGCGGACGAAGGCGGACGTCTCGTCCATCGCCGCGCTCGCCTCGGGCAGGACGCGGTGGAACATCTGGAAGACGTGCATCTGGCCCTTCCACACCTGGAGCCGGCAGTCGCAGCCCGCCGCGTCCAGCGCCTCGGCGAGGGCCTCCGCCTCGGACTTGAGCACCTCCGCCCCGCCCACCTGGATCAGGAACGGGGGCGTGTCCGTCCAGGAGCAGTTCAGCAGCGCCAGGCGGGGGTCGTCCGCGTCCGCCTGGCCGACGACGAGCCGGGCCACGCGCCGCGCCGAGTGGGGGCTGATGTACGGGTCCCGCGCGAGCCGCTGCGCTCGGCTGGCCAGTTCGCAGGTCAGATCGACCCAGGGGGAGTACAGGACCGTCCCGGCGGGGCGTGGCAGGCCCGTCCGGCAGATCTCGCCGGTCAGCGACGCGGCCAGGTGCCCGCCCGCGGAGTCGCCCGCGATGACGATGCCGTCCGCGGGGATGCCCTGGTCCATCAGCCAGTGGTACGCGGCCAGGGCGTCCTCCAGCGCGGCCGGGAAGGGGTGCTCGGGCGCCAGCCGGTAGCGCGGCGCGAAGACCGGGAGGCCGGTGCCCTGCGCCAGCCTGCACGTGATCGGCCGGTGCGTGCGGGGCGAGCAGACCACGTAGCCGCCGCCGTGCAGGTAGAGGACGGCTCCGGCGGGCGGCCTCCCGTTCTTCCCGGCGTGCCGGGCGATGATCCATTCGCCGTGGATCGCGGGCCGTCCGCCGGCCTCGGGCTCGTCCACCGAGCGGACCCGGACCCCCAGGGTCGGCGGCATCAGCCGGGCCGCCAGGTCCATGGTGGAACGGGCGGTGCGGATGCCGATCGCGTATCCGGGCACGTGGTGGACGAAGGGCCGCGCTCCGAACCGGATCGCCCCCGTCACCGCCAGGCTGCGGAGGCTCGGGGCGCGTTCGCAGGCGCTCTCCGGTTCCATATCGCCCCCATCCCCCCGTTTCCGGCGTGTTACCTCTATGCCCGTTTTTCGCTGATAGTTCACTCGGCAACGGCTTTGTGCGCCTGGGCGGTCGCATCACTGTGACCCAGGCCACGCGGCAGGTTTCGGGCAGGTGACGGTAGCGTGTGCCCATGAGCGGCACCCCGTCCCAGGAAACCCCGGCCGGTTGCGGGCTGGAGGTCCTGTGGGACGACCGGCTCATCACCTACGACTTCGGCTCCGGCCACCCCCTCAACCCCGTCCGGGTCGAGCTGACCATGGCGCTGGCCCGCGAGTTCGGCCTGCTCGACCGGCCGAACGTCCGGGTCGTCCCGTTCGAGACGGCCGACGACAAGCTGCTCGGGCTCGTCCACGACGAGGGCTACATCGCGGCCGTCAAGCGCTGCGGCGAGACCGGCCTGCCCGATCCGCGGCATGGCATCGGCAGCACCGACAACCCGGTGTTCCTGGGCATGCACGACGCGTCCGCGCTGGTCGCCGGGGCATCGGTCGCGGCCGCCCGCGCCGTGTGGACCGGCGGGTCCGAGCACGCCGCGAACATCGCCGGCGGCCTGCACCACGCCCTCGCCGACGCGGCCAGCGGGTTCTGCGTCTACAACGACCCGGCGATCGCGATCGCCTGGCTGCTGGACAACGGGGCCGAGCGGGTCGCGTACGTGGACGTCGACGTCCACCACGGCGACGGCGTCCAGGCGGCGTTCTACGACGATCCGCGGGTGCTGACGATCAGCCTGCACGAGTCGCCGCGGACGCTGTTCCCCGGCACGGGGTTCCCCGGCGAGGCCGGCGGGCCGGGAGCCGAGGGCACCGCGGTGAACGTCGCGCTCCCGCCCGGCACCGGCGACGGCCAGTGGCTGCGCGCGTTCGACGCGATCGTGCCGCCGCTGCTGGAGGCGTTCCGGCCGGAGATCCTGGTCACCCAGCACGGCTGCGACAGCCACTCCCTGGACCCGCTCGCCCACCTGACCCTCAGCGTGGACGGCCAGCGCACGGCGTACGCGAGGCTGCACCGGCTGGCGCACCGGCTGGCCGGCGGGCGGTGGCTGGTGACGGGCGGCGGCGGATACGAGCTGGTCCAGGTGGTGCCGAGGGCCTGGACGCACCTGCTCGCCGAGGCCGCGGGCGGTCCCATCGACCCGGAGACCGCCACGCCCGATCCCTGGCGCGAGTTCGTACGCGAACGCACCGAGGAGATCGCGCCGCGCCGGATGACCGACGGCACGGCCGAGGTGCCGGTGGCGGCCTGGGCGGACGGCATCGACCCCGCGAGCCCGCTCGACCAGGCGGTGCTGGCGACCCGGCGCGCGGTGTTCCCCGAGCACGGCCTCGACCCCATGACGGACGGCTGATGGCGTCCACCACACCGTCCAGCGCGCCGTCCAGCGCGCCGAGCCGGGCCGAGCTGCGCCGGCACCTGGTCCGCACGATGATCGCCGGTGACGTGGCGACGCCGCGCCAGAACAACCTGCTGCACTACCGGCGGATGGCGGCGCGCAACCCCTACTACATGTTCGGGCTCGACCTCAAGCCCACCTGGACGGAACGGGACGTCCTGGAGGTCATGGTGGAGCGCTGCGGCGTCAACCCCGACCCCAGGCACGTCTACGGCGACGACACCATCGACCCCGACCTGACCATCGACGCCCTGGAGGCCATGGGCGAGCGGATCGGGGAGGCCGCGCGGCGGTGCGAGACCGTGGTCCTGGCGACCGGGCACCCGGCCACCCTGAGCCCGGTCTACGAGGCGGTCGCCCATGCCCTGCGGGAGGCGGGCTGCCGCATCCCCACGCCCGCCGCCGGCTGGTCGTACGAGGCCGAGACCGCCTACGGGATCGCCAAGACCCGGCGGATCGTCTACTCGCCCGGCGGCGTGGCGATGCTGGAGGGACGGTCGGGGCGCACCCATCACACCCACGACCCGTTCCCGATGGAGGCGATGCTGGCCGAGCTCGCAGCCGAATCAGGCGATTGGCCGGATCTGGCCATCGCGGACCATGGCTGGGCCGGCGCCGCCGGGGAGGCGGGCATCGACACCGTGGGGTTCGCTGACTGTAACGATCCCGCGCTGTTCGTCGGCGCCGCCGAAGGCAAGATCGATGTGGTGGTCCCGTTGGACGACGGCGTGGCGCCGCCCCACTACGCGCCTCTGACCGCCTACATCCTGGACCGCGCCGGTCTGGCCTGACCGTCCCGGGCCGCTCCGCCCGCCGCCCGTGACCCCGCCGTGGCGTTCCGCCACCCCTGGCCCGGCGCCGTCCGGTCACTCAATGTGACGCAAGAGTCATCGCGGGACTGCGGGGTGCGCCGGAACGCCCATCAACGCTTGAGTCGCAGGTCATCGGGTGGTTTCGGGTGATGGTCAGGCACCACGCCACGCTGTGTGCCACCGCGCCCACGTTGCGTTCGCAATAACACTGTGGCGGCAGGGAAAGGGTGAGGGTACGTAAATGGGTGGAACCCCCCTCTTGCGACTACCGATACACGATTTACGCTGGGGGAAGAACACGTGCGTGATCAAAGTCACCCAAAGGGCCGGTGCGCGGCACGTGTGGAAGAGGGCGTCCGATGAGCTCAGGCGAGCGACCTCTGAGCGAGGTCAGGTTCCTGACCGTGGCCGAAGTGGCCTCGGTGATGCGGGTGTCCAAGATGACCGTCTACCGTCTCGTCCACTCGGGCGAGCTTCCCGCCATCCGCGTGGGGCGCTCGTTCCGGGTTCCCGAGCAGGCCGTCCACGACTATCTGCGCGAAGCCTTCATCGAAGCCGGATAGCGGGGTAAGGCGAGGCCATGACCCATGACCTCGCCGGCAGCCAGGAACCGAGGGACGACGACCGGTCGGCGGCCATCAGGCAGCCGGGTCCGGTGTCCGGGGAGCCGGGGCATCGCCGATGCCGTAGGCGACCTGGGCACCGGAAAGGGGGCCTGCGCGCCGCAGGCCGGACCCGGACGGTCCAGGTGCGGACGGACCTGTGCCGGTGCTTCAGCCCGAGCGGACCTCGGGCGTCGTCGCGATCGCGCTCCCCGATAGGTGAGGAGCGCTGCTCGCGCGTGCAAACTTGGGCGGTACGCTTGGGCCTCGGCCCGTGCGTAGTGGTGCGTGACCCCTCGCCGGGCGAATCCCGTCGTCACCCGATTCACCTAGCGAGGTCTAGTGGGCTCTGTCATCAAGAAGCGCCGCAAGCGGATGGCCAAGAAGAAGCACCGCAAGCTTCTGAAGAAGACGCGCATCCAGCGCCGCAACAAGAAGTAAACGTCCTGGCCACTCACCCGTAAGGGGTGGAGCGCACAGTGTCGTCCATGCCCTCGACCGCGGCCCGTGTCGTGCTCGTCACGGGCGTGTCCCGGCTCATCGGGGCCCGGGTCGCGACCGCCCTCCAGGCGGACCCGGGCATCGAGCGCGTCATCGGCGTGGACACCGTCCCGCCCACGGCGCCGCTCGGACGCACCGAGTTCGTGCGCGTGGACATCCGCAGGCCGAGCATCGCCAAGGTGATCGCTTCGGCCCGGGTGGACACCGTGATCCACCTGAACCTGGTGACCTCGCCCTCCGCGCCGCGGTCCAAGGTGAAGGAAGTCAACGTCATCGGGACCATGCAGCTACTGGCGGCCTGCCAGCGCTCCCCGGACGTGCGCAAGCTCGTCGTGCGGTCCTCGGCCGCCGTGTACGGGTCGTCCCCCATGGACCCGGCGGTGTTCACGGAGGAGGACGAGCCGGTGGAGCCGCCCACGTCCGGGTACGCCAAGGACGCGGTCGAGGTCGAGGGGTACGTGCGCGGGTTGCAGCGGCGTCGTTCCGACCTGGTGGTCTCGGTGCTGCGCTTCGCGAACCTGCTCGGCCCCGGTGTGGACTCGCCGCTGACGCGCTACCTGCGCATGCCCGTCGTCCCGACCGTGCTGGGCTTCGATCCCCGGCTGCAGTTCCTGCACGAGGACGACGGGACCGAGGTGCTGCGCAGGATGACGGTGGAGGACCACCCCGGCTGCTACAACGTCGCCGGCGACGGCGTGATGCTGCTGTCGCAGGTGCTGCGGCGGGCCGGGCGGTCGCAGCTGCCGCTGCCGTCCCGGTCCATGTCGGTGGTCGGGGACCTGGGGCGCCGCTTCGCCGGGATGTCGGGCTTCTCTCCCGAGCTGCTGCGCTGGCTGACCTACGGCCGGGTGGTGGACACCGGGCGGCTGGTGTCGGAACTGTCCTGGCGTCCCAAGTACGGAACCGAGGCGGCCCTGGCCGACTTCGTCTCGTCCCAGGGACTCGGCCCCGGGAGGCCGCTCCAGCTCATCGACCGGCTCACCGACGCACTGCACCGCGGCTGACGGAGGCACCTGATGAACGCCCACAACGAAGATCGCTTCGACGCGGGCGCCAAGGTGATCCCGCTCAAGCGAGAGCGCGACGAGAAGGCGCGCGATGAGAAGACGTGCCACGAGAAGGCGCGCGACGAGCGGGAGCGCGACCAACGGGAGCCGGGGCGCTCGCCGCTGGAACCCCTGGAACGCGGGCTCGCCTCGGGCCTGGCCTTTCTGCGCCGCCGGCTGGCGGGCGAGTACGAGGTGGACGAGTTCGGCTTCGACCCCGAGTTCAACCGCACGTTCCTGCTCCCGGCGGCCCGCGCGCTGTACGAGCGCTGGTTCCGCGTGGAGCTGTCCGGCCTGGAGAACCTGCCCGCGGAGGGCGGGGCGCTGATCGTCGCCAACCACTCCGGGACGGTCCCCATGGACGGGATCATGCTGTCGGTCGCCGTCCACGACCATCTGCACCGCGACCTGCGGCTGCTCGGCGCCGACCTGATCTACCAGGTGCCGCTGCTCGGCCACCTGTCCCGCAAGGCCGGGCACACCCTGGCCTGCCAGGCGGACGCGAGGCGCCTGCTGAGCAAGGGCGAGCTGGTGGGGGTCTTCCCGGAGGGCTTCAAGGGCGTGGGGAAGCCGTTCAGCGAGCGCTACCGCCTTCAGCGCTTCGGCCGTGGCGGCTTCGTCGGGACGGCGCTGCGCGCGGACGTCCCCATCATCCCGTGCGCGATCGTCGGAGCCGAGGAGATCTATCCCAAGATCGCCGACCTGCGCCCGCTGGCCCGGCTGCTCGGCCTGCCCTACTTCCCGATCACGCCGACGTTCCCGCTGCTCGGCCCGGCCGGGCTGATCCCGCTGCCGTCGAAGTGGATGATCCGGTTCGGTGAGCCGATGCCGCTGGAGGACCACGACGCGAGCGCCGCCGACGACCCGATGACGGTCTTCGAGATCACCGACCATGTGCGCGAGGTCGTCCAGCAGATGCTCTACGACACGCTGCTGCGCCGGGGCCCCGCCTTCTTCTGACCCTCTGTACGGCTCGGGCACTCGCCGGGCGCGGTCCCTCGGACGGTTGACAGGGGCGTCGTCGCGATCTCGCGGCGCCGACGACGCTCACGCTGCCCGCCGTGCTCAAGCACGTCCGCGTGCTCGAAGAGACGGGCCTGGTGACGACCGTCAAACGCGGCCGGGTGCGCGAGTGCCGGCTGCGGGACGACGCCCTCGTCGCCGACCGCCACTTCGCTCCTGTCGTTCGACCTCGACCGCACCTAGCCCGTGCCGCCCGAGCGCGTCTGGTCCGCCTGGACATACGCTGATCTGCTGCGGCGCTGGGCCTGCCCCGACACCGACTGGCTCGTGGGGGCCTGTGAGGTCGGCGCCCGCGAGGGCGGCGGCTACCGGCTGCGGTTCGGCCCGCCCGGCCGGCGACGCCTACAGCGAGACGGCCACCTTCACGGTCTTCGAGCCTGTGGAACGGCTCGTGCTCGACGTGCTGACCGAGGGGGAGGGCATGTCCGAGCGCGCCGTAGCGGGCGGCCTCGGCACGCGGCGCACCGGTCAGGCGGACGTCCCGGTGGCGGAGGCGAGGCCGGGGGGCGCCGCCGCGAGGGCCTGCTGGATCGCCTCTATCAGGGCCAGCGCGGATTCCTCGGTGAGCTCGACCGCGGTCCGTGCCGACGGGCCCTCGGACGGGTTGGTGAAGTCGATGTTCACCGTGTGCTCGTGGCAGGCGTGGAAGGGATGGTCGACATAGACCGCCCCGGCCGTCACCGTGAACCAGCCCGCCGCCCCCTTGGCGGCGCCGTCGAGCTCCACTCGCTGGGTCTGGTAAGTGCACATGGCGCCCTCCTCAGGCGGCGGTCAGGTGCCGGCCGAAGAAGTCGAAGATCTTCTTCCAGCCGTCCACGGCGGCCTTGGGCCGGTACGACGGCCGGTCGGTGGCGAAGAACGCGTGCCCGGCGTCCGGGTAGCTGTGGAACTCGTGCTCCTTGCCCAGCCGGTTCAGCTCGGCGTCCAGTGCCGCGACCTCGTCCGGCGACGGGAACCGGTCCTCGTCCCCGAACAGGCCGAGCACCGGGCACGACAGGTCCGGCATCTTCGGCACCAGCGAGAGCCCCTTGACCGGCGAGTCCGGCGGTGACTCGTTGTAGACGAAGGCGCCGTAGCAGTCCACGGCGGCGTCGATCCGCAGCGAGCACGCGATCAGGAAGCTCTGCCGCCCGCCCGAGCAGTACCCGATCGTGCCGATCCTCCCGTTGGCGTGGTCGAGCGAGTTGAGGTACTCGGCGGCGCCGGCCACGTCCGCGACCACCTGCTCGTCCGGGACCCCGCCCCTCGCGCGGACCGCGGCGGCCTGGTCGTCCGGGCTCACGTCGGCGCCCTCGCGCGAGTACAGGTTCGGGCAGACCGCCGCGTACCCGTGCGCGGCGAACCTGCGGGTGATCTCCTTGGTCGCGGCGTCGTACCCGGGCAGGTGGTGGATCACCACGACCCCGCCGCGCGGAGCGTCGCCGAGGGGCCGCGCCAGGTACGCCTCCAGCTCGGCGCCGCCGCCCCCGGTGATGCCGACCGTCCCGGCCCACATCGCATCGTTCATCTGCGCACCTCCGTCTCGGTGTGCCGATCATGCCAGCCCACCGAAGCCTCGTGGAGGCCCCGCCCTGACCACGGCGACCGTTATGTCGCCGTGAAGCGGCTGGTCCTGGGGCTGCTAACCTCCATGGCCGGGACAGCCTTGCTGGTGATGGTGCCCACTCCCCGCCGCCGTGATGGCCGGTCGTGCCCGGCATTGGGCCGGCCTCACCGTGAACACCGGCATGGTCCTGATGCTCGACCGTGTCCCACGGGGGAGTCCGGGACGGTCGGCGCGCCATGGAACCTGGCCCATGCCCTCACCGCGGCCTCGGTCCCGCGCGCCCTGACCTTCTCGCCGCCGTTCGGTCTCCGGCGGGACACGCAGGAAAGGGAAGGACACATGAGGAAGATCATCGTCTCGGAGTTCATGACCCTGGACGGCGTCATGGAGGGGCCCGGCGATTGGGGCTGGGCGTTCCGGTTCGACCGCGGCGACGAGGGCCACGCGGTCAAGTCCGAGGAGGTCACGTCGGCGGGCGCGCTGCTGCTGGGCCGCACGACCTACGAGGGCTTCGCCGACGCCTGGCCGTCGCGGACCGGGGAGTTCGCCGACGCGATGAACGCGATGCCCAAGTACGTCGTGTCCGGCACGCTGAAGGACCCGAAGTGGAACAACACGACCGTGATCTCGCTGGACGACGTGGCCGAGCTGAAGCGGCGGCCCGGCGGGGACATCCTGGTCAACGGCAGCGCCAGGCTGGTGCGGGCGCTGGCCCGGCGTGGCCTGGTGGACGAGTACCGGCTGATGGTCTACCCGATCCTGCTCGGGAGGGGGCGGCGGCTGTTCGAGGAGGGCGCCCCGGAGACGGCGCTGCGGCTGGTGGAGGCCCGGCCGGTCGGTGACGACGGGGTCATGGTGCTCACCTACCGCCCCCGTTACCACACGGTGACGTCGGCGGACGGCACGTCCATCGCCTACGAGCGCATCGGCGCGGGACCCGCGGTCATCGTCGTCCAGGGCGCGTTCTCCACCCGCCAGGACCCCATCATGACCGGCATCGTCGAAGCGCTCGCCACCGACCACACCGTCTACAACTACGACCGGCGCGGCCGTGGCGACAGCGGCGACACCGCGCCCTACGCCGTCCAGCGGGAGATCGAGGACCTGGCGGCCCTGGTGGAGGCCGCCGGCGGCGAGGCGATGGTGTTCGGCGGCTCCTCCGGCGGCGCGCTGGCGCTGGAGGCGGCGGCCGCGGGCGTCCCGATCACCAAGCTGGCCGTGTTCGAGCCCCCGTACGTCACCGACCCCGGCCGCTCGCTCCCTTCCGCCGAGGAACTGGGCGCGCTGGTCGAGCAGGGACGGCGCGGCGACGCGGTGGAGCTGTTCCTCACCAAGGGCGCCGAGATGCCGCCGGAGGCGGTGGCGGGCATGAAGGGCCAGCCGTTCTGGCCACAGATGGAGGCCGTCGCGCACACCCTCGCCTATGAGGCCGCCGTGGTAGGCGGCGGCCCGGTTCCGGAGCGGCTGTCCACGGTGGCCGTCCCGACGCTGGTGCTGGCGGGCTCGGCCAGCACCGAGCGGATGCGCACCGCCGCCCAGGCGGTCGCCGACCGGCTTCCCGACGCCCGCCTCCAATGGTTGGAAGGCCAGGCGCACGGCCAGGCCGACCCGGCCTCCATGGGGAAGGCGGCGAGCGAGTACTTCTCCGGGTGAGGAGTGAACGTGTGGCGCACCTCCTGTCGGGGGGTGCGCCGCTGTCGTCCTAGGTGCGGTAGTGCTTGCGGAGCGCCACGCCCGCGGCGACGCCGCCCGCCAGGGCGCCGGCGCCGGCGGCGACGGGAAGCGCCACCATGGTGACCTTGCGCCCGGTGCGGAAGTCGTGGATGGGCCAGCCGTGCTCCTTGGCGTGGTCGCGCAGGGCCGAGTCCGGATTGACGGCGTGGGGGTGGCCGACGGCGGTCAGCATCGGCAGGTCGTTGGCCGAGTCGCTGTACGCCGAGCAGCGGCTCAGATCCAGGCCCTCGCGCTGTGCCAGCGCCCGTACCGCCTCGGCCTTGGCGGGGCCGTGCAGCAGGTTGCCGACCAGGCGTCCGGTGTAGACGCCGTCGCGGGCCTCGGCGACCGTGCCGAGGGCGCCGGTGAGGCCGAGACGGCGGGCGATGGTGCGGGCGACCTCCACCGGGGTGGCGGTGACCAGCCACACCTGCTGGCCCGCCTCCAGGTGCTGGAGCGCGAGCGACCGGGTGCCGTGCCAGATCCGGTCGGCCATCACGTCGTCGTAGATCTCCTCGCTCAGCCGGACGAGGTCGTCCACCCGCTGCCCGGCGACGAACGCGAGCGCGGCCTCGCGGGCGCTGTGGATGTGCTCGGCGTTCTCTTCGCCGCGCACCCGGAACGCGGCCTGGCCCCAGGCGAACATGGCCAGGTCGCGCATGGTGAACAGCTTGCGGGCGGCGAGGCCGCGGGCGAAGTAGTAGATCGAGGCGCCGCGCATCATCGTGTTGTCCACGTCGAAGAACGCGGCGGCCGTGGGGTCGGGCTCCGGCATCGGGACGGGTTCCGCCGCCGCCGCGGCGGCGGCCTCACCCGCGCTCTTGTGATCCTCGTCCTTGTCCCGCTGCCAGAAACGCCGCATGCCCCGCAGCCTAGTCGGCGGGTGACCAGTCGACCGGGTCGGCGGTTCCCCGCGCCCGTCCCGGCTCGTGCGCCCCCACCCGGTTCGCCACGGCCGCCGCCAGCAGCCGTTCGCGCAGATCGGCGCGGAAGCCGGGATCGGGCCCGGCGCCGCGCACCCGGAGCCGCTCCAGCGTGCTCACGCCCCCGGCGACCTTGCTCCGCTTCATCCTCATGGCAGCCCCCCACTAGGAATGCGGTTGCCCCCCAAAACGACGGTGGGCACGCGGGGTTACGGCCGAAGCCGTGTCGGATTTCTTGAGATTCTCACACACTCATGAGGTCGGGTGGCAACATCCGGCCAAGCGAGCGCACCGCCCGGTACTGCAGCGCCTTGATGGCACCCGCCTTCTTGCCCATGATCAGCGCGGTCTCGGCGACCGACAGGCCGTGCAGGAACCGCAGGACCACGCACTCCTGCTGCTCGGACCCCAGGCGCCGGACGGCCTCCAGCAGGGCGCGGTGGGTCATCGCGTCGAGCACCACCCGCTCGGGCCCCTCCTCCGCCCGGCCGCCCTCCAGCAGCTCGTCCGTGCAGATCTCCAGCCGGTACCGGCCGGACTTGAAGTGGTCGGCGACCAGGTTGCGGGCGATCGTCACCAGCCACGCGCCGAAGTCCTTGCCCTGCCAGCTGAACGAGGGCATGCGGCGCAGCGCGCGCAGGAACGTCTCACTGGTCAGGTCCTCGGTGAGCGGATGGGAGCCGACGCGGTAGTAGACGTACCGGTAGACGAGGTCCACGTAGTGGTCGTAGAGGCCGCCGAACGCCTCGGCGTCGCCGTCACGGGCGCGCAGCACCAGTTCCCTCAGCGCGTCCTCGTGCGCGTCGGCGCGGCGGCGCCCGAGGCCCAGGCCCAGGTTCCTGGGGAGCGCGCGTTGCAAGGGCTGCGGAAGCGCCGGGGAGGGCACCGCCACTTGGGCGTCGAGGGCCAGGCTGCTCATGCAGTCCTCCTCGGAACGGCGCGACCTCCGGCGTGCGTTGCCACTGTAAATACTCGCGGGTACGCCGGGCAATGGTCGCTTTCCCAGCGCGGGGCCGCGGGCGATCGGGAAGCCCCCGGCGAACGCGGCTCGCGCACGCGTGAACACGGTTACCGGGATGGGCGGTGGATCGGGCACCATGGGGGGCGCCATGGTCTCAGCTCTTCTCGCGCTGATCGCGACCCTCGGCTGCGTGGCGGCCACCGGGTTGCTGCTGAAGCGCGCTTCCAAGGAGCGGCTGCTCTACCTGATCGCGTGGTCGGTGACCCAGGTGGGCCTGTCGCTGGCGCTGATCTCGATGGCGCTGGGCTTCCTTCTCGGCTTCAATGGCCTGTTCTTCCGGGTCATGGAGATGGGCGCGGCGCTGCTCGGGCCGATGTGGCTGGCGCTCGGCATGATCGAGCTGATCGCCCGCCCCGTCCAGGTGCGGTTCGGCGCCTGGCTCTACGCCGTCTCCTACAGTGTGGTGGCGGTGGTGATCCTCCTGGTGGACCCGACCAGGGGCACGTTCACCAAGTCGCTGCCCAAGCCGGGCAAGACCTATGACGCGCTGCCGCTGCTGCTGATCGACGGCGCCCATGTGGTCGCCGTGATCGCGCTGGTGGCCTGCCTGGCGGTGACCGCGCTGCTGGCGGGACGGCGCGACCGGGAGGCCGGCGAGCTGCTGATCCCGATCGCGCTGGTGGCGCTGGCCGGGGTGCTGGTGGTGAGCGGCACCCGCGGGTTCCTGCCGGGCCCGCTCGCGGTGATCGCGCTGGGCGGCGCCGCCGGGCTGGTCTGGTACGGGGCGATGCGCACGATCCCGGTGTACGACGAGGACGCCGGTTACGACGAGGATCGCTACGACGACGGCCGCTATGGCGACGCGCCCGCGACGGGGTACGAGGAGCAGCCCTACGCCGACCAGGGCCGGCAGTCCTACGCGGCGCCACCGCCGGCCCAGGGGAGGAGAAGGAGCAGGCGAGGGGAGCTGCGTTTCCCCGATCCGGACGAGGAGCCGCTGCCGCCCCTCGCCGAGCCCGCGGCGGCGACCGTCAACGACGACCTCAGGGCCATGATCCCCGAGCCTTCGCCGCCGGGCGCCGTGCCCGGCGTGCCGGGCGTTCCGGGAGGGGCCGACCTGTCCTCCGCGTGCGGCCAGATCACCGTCTACACCCTGCTGGACGGGCGCGAGGAGGCGTTCGACCGGCAGGCCGAGGAGCTGGTGCAGGCCGCCCGCACCAGCGAGCCGGACACGCTGATCTTCACCTGCCACGAGGTGGTGAACGCGCCCACCCAGCGGATCTTCTACCAGCTGTTCCGCGACCAGGCCGCGTTCGCCGCGCACCAGCGCCAGCCGTACCTGCGCCGGTTCCTGGCCGAGTCGCGGACGCACGTGCTGGCCACCAACGTCATCGAGCTCAAGCTGGGATCGGCCAAGCTGCCCCCGGCGGTCAACCCCGTGAGCCCGGGACGATGAGCCGGACGCTGAGCCCGGACGAGGTGCTGATCACCCTGTACGGCAAGCCGGGCTGCCACCTGTGCGAGGACGCCCGCGCGGTGATCGAGCGGGTCACGGCGGACCTGGGTGTGCGCTGGGAGGAGCGGGACATCACCCGGTCCGAGGAGGACACCCGGCGCTACTGGGAGCAGATCCCCGTCACGCTGATCAACGGGGTGCAGCACGACTTCTGGCGGGTGGACGAGTCCAGGCTGCGGGCGGCGATCGGGGAATTGCTCGGCCGCGTCCGGTAATTCCGCGGGTATTCGCCATGTCTTGTCCGTCACATCGGCGCGCCCGCCGAGCCGCTCTCCATGCCTTGTCAAACGCCACGAAGCCCCAGGTCAGCGGGGTTTCGTCCGATCGGGCCCGAGCGGCGCCCAATCCGTTCATGGGGGGCCGACTTTGTGCGTCTATTCACAAAGGCTAATCTGAGAGGCAGCCCTGGAGGCCACGACCGAGGCCGGACGACCCCGATCGCGCGCGACCGGGGCGAGGGGTTCCCGGGCCCCGCCCCGAAGTGCCCAGCGTCGAGCCCCCGAAGAGCAGGCCGTGACACCTCGACAGAACCGCAACCGCGATCGCGCCGACCGTGGCATCCCCGAGGCCACCGTCGCGCGGCTGCCGGTCTACCTGCGCGCCCTGCACAGCCTGCAGGAGCGTGGGGTGGCCACCGTCTCCTCCGAGGAACTGGCGTCGGCCGCCGGGGTCAACTCCGCCAAGCTCCGCAAGGACCTGTCCCATCTCGGCTCGTACGGCACCCGCGGGGTCGGCTACGAGGTCGAGTACCTCGTGTACCAGATATCCCGTGAGCTGGGACTCACCCAAGATTGGGTAGTCGCCATCATCGGGGTAGGTAACCTGGGCCGGGCACTGGCAGGCTATGGGGGGTTCGCCTCCCGCGGCTTCCGCGTGGCGGGCCTGCTGGACGCCGACGACGCGATCGTCGGCCAGGAGATCTCCGGGATGACGGTGGAGCACATCGACCGGCTGGAGGACCTGATCGCCGAGCGGGGCGTGTCGATCGCCGTGATCGCCACGCCCGCCGCGGCGGCGCAGGGGGTCTGTGACCGGGTGGTCGCGGCGGGGGTCACCAGCGTGCTCAACTTCGCGCCGGTGGTCCTGTCGGTGCCCGACGGCGTGGACGTGCGCAAGGTCGATCTGTCCATCGAGCTGCAGATCCTGGCGTTCCACGAGCAGCGCAAGGCCGGTGGACCCGGCGACTACGACCCGCGGTCCGGGGAAGGCCCGCCGGGGACGACGCAGTACGTGGAGGCTGTGCAGAGGTGAGTGGCGGCGGCGGGAGCGGATCATGAGCGTGTTGGTCGTGGGACTGAGCCATCGCAGCGCCCCGGTGGCGATGCTGGAGCGCGCGGCGGTCACCGGGGACGACCTGGTCAAGCTGCTGCACGAGGTGCACGACGGGGTCCATGTGGGCGAGGCCGCGATCGTCTCGACCTGCAACCGGGTCGAGGTGTACGCGGTCGTCGACAAGTTCCACGGCGGTGTGTCGGCCATCTCCGACCTGCTGTCGCGGCATTCGGGCATCCCGCTCGACGACCTCGCCCGCCATCTCTACGTCCACTACGAGGACCGCGCCGTCCAGCACGCGTTCTCGGTGGCGTGCGGGCTGGAGTCGATGGTCGTCGGGGAGGGGCAGATCCTCGGGCAGCTCCGGCAGGCGTTCCGGCTGGCGCAGGAGCGCGGCACGCTCGGCCGCGAGCTGCACGACGTCCTGCAGCACGCCCTGCGGGTCGGCAAGCGCGCCCACCACGAGACCGGCATCGACAAGGCGGGGGCCTCGCTGGTCTCCGTCGGCCTGGACGTGGCCGCCGCGCATCTGGGGCCGCTCGACCGGGTCCGCGCGCTGGTCGTCGGGGCCGGGTCGATGAGCGGGCTGGCCGTGGCGACGTTGTCCCGGGCCGGTGCCCGCGAGATCGTCGTGGCCAACCGCACCTATGACCGCGCCGTCCGGCTGGCCGAGTCGGCGTCCGTGCCCGCCCGCGCCGTGGAGCTGTGGACGGTGGACGCCGAGCTGGCCGACGCCGACCTGATCGTCTCCTGCACCGGGGCGAGCGGGCTCGTGCTGACCGCCGAGCAGCTCGCGGCCCGGGGCGTGGGCGAGGACGGGCGGCGCCGCTTCTTCCTCGACCTCGCGCTGCCGCACGACATCGACCCGACCGTCCGCACCCTTCCCGGTGTCGAGCTGGCGGGCCTGGACGACCTGCGCACCGCGCAGGAGGCGGCGGACGCGATCGGGCCGGAGGCGGTCGAGGCCGTCCGCCGGATCGTCATGGACGAGGTGGCGGCGTTCCTGGACGCGGCCCGCGCCGCGTCGGTCGCCCCGACCGTGGTGGCGCTGCGCAGCAAGGCCGCCGAGGTCGTGGACGCCGAGCTGGCCCGGTTGAGCGGGCGGCTGCCGGAGCTGGACGAGCGGGCGCGCAAGGAGATCGCCCAGACCGTGCGGCGCGTCGTCGACAAGCTGCTGCACGCGCCGACCGTCCGGGTCAAGGAGCTGGCCTCCGCCCCGGGCGGCGACACCTACGCCGAGGCCCTCCGCGAGCTCTTCGACCTCGACCCGAAGGCCCCCGAGGCCGTCCAGCGCGCCGACATCCACAGCGAAGCCGCCGGGCCGTCGTCCCGGAAGGGGACGGCCGACGTGAACAGGGAGGCGCGGTGACCGCGCTCAAGCTGGGGACGCGCAAGAGCCTCATGGCGACCACGCAGTCGCAGGGCGTCGCCGACGCCCTGACCCGCCTCACCGGACGGGCCGTCGAGCTGGTCGGGATCACGACCGAGGGCGACGTCTCCAAGGCGCACCTCGCCCAGATGGGCGGCACCGGCGTGTTCGTCAGCGCGCTGCGCGACCGTCTGCTCTCCGGCGACATCGACTTCGCGGTCCATTCGCTCAAGGACCTCCCCACCGGACCGGCCGAGGGCATCACGCTGGTCGCGACGCCGCGCCGCGACGACCCGCGCGACGCGCTGTGCTCCGCGCCCTTGCCGTCGCCCCACAACCCCCCGGGCGGTCTCCCGAAGCTGGCCGACCTGCCGCGCGCCGCCCGGGTCGGCACCGGCTCGCCGCGCCGCGTGGCGCAGCTGAAGGCGTTGCGCTCCGATTTGGAGGTGGTGCCGATCCGCGGCAACGCCGACACCCGGCTGCGCAAGGTCAGCAGTGGTGAGCTCGACGCGGTGGTGCTCGCGTACGCGGGCCTGTGCCGGATCGGCCGGATGGACGACGTCGCCGAGATCTTCGAGCCCGACCAGATGCTGCCCGCGCCCGGCCAGGGATCGCTGGCCCTGGAGTGCCGCAGCGACCGGGCCGACCTCCGCGAGCTGCTGGCCACGGTGGACGACCCCGCCACCAGGGCGGCCGTCACCGCGGAGCGCACCGTACTCGCCGTGCTGGAGGCGGGCTGCTCGGCGCCCGTGGGCGCCTACGCCGCCGTCCAGGACCACGGCCGGGAAGAACAGCAGCTGCACCTGACGGCCGCCGTCGTCGCTCACGACGGCGCCCGGCAGATCAGGCTGTCCGCAAGCGGCCACCCCGGCGACGCGGAGCGGATCGGGCGGGGGCTCGCCGCCGACCTGCTCGCCCTGGGTGCCGATCAGTTGATGGGGGAGCGAGATTGAGCCCCGCTAAGCAGAGCTCCGCTAAGCACGCCGCGCCCAAGCCGCTGCCGGCCAAGCCGGTGTCACGGGAGTTCCCGGGCGTCGCGCTGGTCGGCATGGGCCCGGGGGACCCCGGGCTGCTGACGTTGCGCGCCGCCGAGGCGCTGCGGAAGGCCGACCTGGTCATCGTCGAGCGGGCCGGGTGCCCGCAGGAGATCCTGGCGCACTGCCGCGAGGACGCGGAGATCGTCGACACCGCCGAGGGCGGGCACCTCGAACGCGCCGTGCGGGCGGCGAAGGCCGGCCGGTACGTCGTCCGGCTGTTCCGCGGCGACCCCGGGCTGGCCTGCGACCTCGCGGGCGAGGGCGGTGAGCTGGAGAAGGCCGGCGTCCCGTTCCAGGTGATCCCGGGCGTGTCCGCGGTGACCGGGGTGCCCGGGTACGCGGGCATCCCGCTGACCGACGCCGACCACCGCGAGGTCCGGATCGTGGACGCCGGGGAGGGCGGCGTCGACTGGGACCGGTTCTCCTCGCCGGACGCCACCCTGGTCGTCCTGGGCGCGGAGAACAGCGTCGCCGAGGTCGCCAAGGGCCTGATCGCGGCGGGCCGTCCCGACACCACGCCCGCCGCGATGACCACCCTGGGCACCACCACCGAGCAGGAGACGGTGGTCTCCACGCTGCATCGGCTCGCCGCGGACACCAAGGGCATGGAGGCCCCGGCGCTGATCATCGTCGGGGACGTGGTGACCTGGCGGGACCGGCTGGCCTGGTTCGAGACCAAGCCGCTGTTCGGCTGGCGGGTGCTGGTGCCGCGCACCAAGGAGCAGGCCGCGTCGCTGTCGGAGCAGCTGCGCGAGTACGGCGCCGTGCCCGAGGAGGTCCCTACCATCTCGGTGGAGCCGCCGCGCACCCCGCAGCAGATGGAACGTGCCGTGAAGGGCCTGGTCACCGGACGGTACGAGTGGGTGGTCTTCACCTCCACCAACGCCGTGCGGGCGGTCCGGGAGAAGTTCTCCGACTACGGCCTGGACGCCCGCGCGTTCGCCGGGCTCAAGGTCGCGGCCGTGGGCGAGCAGACGTCCCGGGCGCTGGTGGAGTTCGGCGTGCAGCCCGACCTGGTGCCGACCGGGCAGCAGTCCAGTGAGGGCCTGCTGGAGGTCTGGCCGCCCTACGACGAGGACCTGGACCCGATCAACCGGATCCTGCTGCCGCGCGCCGACATCGCCACCGACACCCTCATCGCCGGGCTGACCGACCTCGGCTGGGAGTGCGAGGACGTGACCGCGTACCGGACGGTGCGGGCCGCGCCGCCGCCCGCGCCGATCCGCGAGGCGATCAAGGGCGGCGGGTTCGACGCGGTGCTGTTCACCTCGTCCTCCACGGTCAAGAACCTGATCGGGATCGCCGGCAAGCCGCACAACGTCACGGTGATCGCCTGCATCGGCCCGCAGACCGCGAAGACGGCCGAGGAATACGGGCTGCGGGTCGATGTGCTGTCGGAGAAACCGTCGGTGTCGGCGCTCGCCGAGGCGCTGGCGGAGTACGGTGCCAGGCGGAGGGCCACGCAGATCGAGAACGGCGACCCGCTGCGCAAGCCGAGCCAGATGCGCCGGGGCGCCCGCCGCCGCAGGTGATCCGCCCTGGCGGGTGAGCCACGGCGGCCCAGCAACGAGAGAGGACGCATGACTGCCCGGTTTCCCGTGGCGCGGCCCCGCCGGCTGCGCCGCACACCCGCGCTGCGGCGCCTGGTCGCCGAGACCCGGCTCGCTCCCGCCGACCTGATCCTCCCGATGTTCGTCAAGGAGGGCGTCGCCGAGCCCCAGCCGATCGCGTCCATGCCCGGCGTGTACCAGCACACCCGGGAGAGCCTGCGCAAGGCGGCGCACGACGCGGCCGAGGCGGGCGTCGGTGGGATCATCCTGTTCGGCATCCCCGCGGCCAAGGACGGCGTCGGCTCGGCGGCCGACGACCCGGCCGGGATCGTCCAGGCGGCGGTCCGCGACCTGGTGTCCGACCTGGGCGACAGCACCGTGATCATGACGGATCTGTGCCTGGACGAGTTCACCGACCACGGGCACTGCGGGATCCTCACCCCGTCCGGCGAGATCGACAACGACGCGACGCTGGAGCGGTACGCCTCGATCGCGGTCGCGCAGGCCGAGGCGGGCGTGGCCGTGGTCGCGCCGAGCGGGATGATGGACGGCCAGGTCGGCGCGATCCGCACCGCGCTGGACGAGGCCGGCCACCCGGACGTGGCGATCATGGCGTACTCCGCCAAGTACGCCTCCGCCTTCTACGGCCCGTTCCGGGACGCGGCCGAGTGCGCGCCCCGGTTCGGCGACCGCTCGTCCCACCAGCAGGACCCGGCCAACGCGGACGAGGCGCTGCGCGAGGTGCTGCTCGACCTCGACGAGGGCGCGGACGTGGTCATGGTCAAGCCCGCCGGGCCCTACCTGGACGTCGTGCGGAGGGTCCGTGACACCGTCCAGGTGCCGGTGGCGGCGTACCAGGTCAGCGGCGAGTACTCGATGATCGAAGCGGCGGCGGCCAACGGCTGGCTGGACCGGGAGCGGACGGTCATGGAGTCGCTGACCGCGATCCGGCGGGCGGGCGCCGACATCATCTTGACGTACTACGCGGCCGAGGTGGCGCGCGTCCTGCGGGGCTGAGGCCCGGACGGCCCGCGGTCCGGTGTGATCGGTTGCCGGTGATCACCCCGGTCTAGTCACTTAGGACCGTTTCCTCGGGGTCGCCGTGTCCCACCTCGCGGCCCAGCGGCATCATCGATACCAAGGAACCACGCATGAGGGGGCGCGATGCTGGTGGTCTCGGGGGGTAGACGGCAGCGGACGGGACGTGGCCGGATGGCGGCCGCGGCGCGCGCGTACGCCGAGCTGGGCTGGCCCGTGATCCCCGGAGCGCATCCGCCCGCGGCGGGCGACCGCACGTGTTCCTGTGACCGGCTCGGCTGTCCCGACCCGGCCGCGCACCCGCTGTCGGGCGCGTGGGCGCTGGAGGCCACCGTCGACACGGCCACGCTGGACCGCTGGTGGAGCAAACGTCCCGACGCCAACATCGTCCTGCCGACCGGCCGGGTCTTCGACGTGTTCGACGTCCCCGCGCCGGCCGGGGAGCTCGCGCTGGAGCGGATCGGCCGTGAGGGCCTGCCGGTCGGGCCGGTCGCGTCCGTGGCCGGTGAGCGCTCCCTGTTCTTCGTCGCGACCAGGGGCGCGCCCGTGGACGAGGACGAATGGTGGTCGTGCCATCTGGACTGCTCGCCGGAGACGATCGCCGACACCCCGGGCATGCGGTGGCACTGCCGCGACAGCTACGTGCTCGCCCCGCCGTCCGCCCTTCCCTATGGCCGCCAGGTCACCTGGCTGCGCGAGCCCGGGGGCGGGCCGCTGCCCGACCCGCTGCGGCTCCTCGAAGTGCTGTCCGACAGCTGCGAGGCCGCCGAGCACACCGCCCACTGAGGTCCCCGCACGGCGTCACTGACCGGCGATACGGGGAGCGGCGATGACCTTCGCACGGCCCCACTTCGCGTAGTTGGCCGAGATCGTCTGCGTCCGGGTCTTCTCCGTACCGGCGGCCCTGAACCACAGCTGCGCCGGGCGTCCGGCGCGGTCCAGCCTGAGGGCGAACGAGACCTGCTGCGCCCCTGAGACGCTGACCAGTTGCGTGTAGAGCGGGCCGATCTCGGGGAGCCGGGTGAGCCGGTCCATCGGGGCCGTGCCCTTGTAGATCTGCCCTTCCCGCTTGAACGTCGTGCTGGAGTTCAGCAGGGCGACGATGTTGCTCACCGCGCTGGCCGACCGGGCCTGCGCGGCCAGGGCCGGGTAACCCGAGGACTGGCCGCCGGCCGGGATCGTACGCCAGGTCCTGCCGACCATGATGTACGAGACGTCGCCCACCAGGACGGCGCGGGTGGCGCGCCGCGTCTCACCCGTTCCCGCGACGTTCATGCTGTAGGACGGGGACGAGCCGTTCACCAGGTTGAACGTCCCCTTGGCCGCGGCCTTGCCGCCGCAGCACCCGGCGCGCTTGTAGGTGAACGAGGCGCCGGACGCCTGCGAGGTCGCCTGCTGGACGCGGGTCGCCAGCGCCGCCGCGGCCGGGTCGGCGGGGCCGGGCGGCGCCGCGGGCCGCGTGCTCTCGCTGGTCGCCGGGCCGGTCGGGCCGACGGAATCGTTGTCGTCGCCGCCCAGGAACAGCGCCGCGCCGACCGTGCTGCCGGCGATCACCACGACCGCGAGCGCGGCGGCGATGACCCAGGGACGGCCGCGCTGTCCCCCGCCCTCGGGGGCGCTGGGAGGCGGGAACGTGGAGAGGTCCGGGCGCGCCGACGTCGTCTTCGGGGCGGTGGCGGTCGTCCCCGGAGGGTCGGGCCATGCCGATGGGACGGCCGCGGGCTGTGCCATGCGGGCGGCGGGCGCCTTGGGCGCCTTCGCGGGCTTCGGCTTGGGCGCCTTCGGTGCCTTCCCCGGCGCGGGCTCGGGCTGCCTGGCGGCCTGCTCGGCCAGCTCGGTGAGGCGGCTGCGTCCCTGGGCGAGCCACGCGGGCCCGTAGGCGTCGACCGCCGCGTCCTCCACCGCGCCCAGGAAATCGGCGGCCGACTCGGGACGCGAGTTCGGGTCCTTGGCCAGGCCCAGGGCGATCAGCTCGCGCAGCGGCCCGGGGACCATCTCCACCGGGATCGCGGCCTCGCGGTGCTGCTTGGCGATCGCCGCCTGGGTGCGCCCGCCGTAGGGCGGATGCCCGGTCAGGCACTCGAAGAAGACGGCGCTGACCGCGTACAGGTCGGACGCGACCGAGGCGGGCCCGCCGTCCCACAGCTCGGGCGCGGCGTACGCGGGGATGGTCTGCGCCTCGGTGCCGGAGCGGGCCAGGGCGAAGTCGGTCAGCCGGCAGTTGCCCTCGCCGTCGATCAGGATTTCCGCCGGGCGCAGCGTGCCGTGCGCGATCGCCTTGGCGTGCGCGGCGGCCAGCCCGAGCAGCGAGCCGCTGACCATGGCCAGCGCCGCCAGCGGCCCGGTGGGGCCCTGGGAGGCCAGCAGCCGGCGCAGCCCCAGGCCCTCCACCCGTTCCATCACGATCGCGGTTCCCTCGGGGGATTCCACGAATTCATAGAAGTCCACGACGTTCGGGTCCTCAAGCTGCGACAGGCGGCGCGCCACCGCGCGAAAGCGCGAGAGGAACGCCTCGTCACCGTCCAGCCGCCGGTCGAGATACTTGATCGCGACCTTGGTCTGGGTGACCTCGTCGAGGGCGAGCATGACCCGGCCGGTGACACCCGCGCCCAGCTCCTGGACGTGGGAGAAGCCAGGGACCATCCAGCCGTCAGCCACGTGCGAGCCATCCCTTTCGAATACGGCCGGTTCCGGGTGCGCTAGAGGCTCCCGTTATGCCTTGTGACCGGTTGCCTTGAGACTGAGCTGTGGGCGCAATGGTATCTGTGTATCCGGTGGAATATCGGCCGCTTAGCGTACAGGTCACGAGCAGATGCCGAACTGCAACTGAGAGACTGGGCCGGTGACCGAATTCGAAGTCTCCCAGCAAGTCTCCCAGCGGCTGTTCGACAGGGCGACCCGGGTGGTGCCCGGCGGGGTCAACTCCCCGGTGCGGGCCTTCCGCGCGGTGGGCGGCACGCCGCCGTTCATGACGGGCGGGCGAGGGCCCTACCTCACCGACGCCGACGGCAACGAGTACGTCGACCTCGTCTGCTCGTGGGGGCCGCTGATCCTCGGGCACGCCCACCCGGCCGTGGTCGAGGCGGTGCGGGCGGCGGCCGGGCGCGGCACGTCCTACGGGGCGCCCACGCCGGGCGAGGTGGAGCTGGCCGAGGAGATCACCTCCCGCGCGCCGGTGGACATGGTGCGGCTGGTCAACTCCGGCACCGAGGCGACCATGTCGGCGATCCGGCTGGCGCGCGGCTTCACCGGCCGGACGAAGGTCGTGAAGTTCGCGGGGTGCTACCACGGCCATGTGGACGCGCTGCTCGCCGCCGCCGGGTCGGGCGTGGCCACGCTGGCGCTCCCGGACACCCCCGGCGTCACCGGCGCCACCACCGCCGACACCCTCGTCCTGCCGTACAACGACGTGGCCGCGATCGAGACGGCCTTCGACGAGCACGGCACCGACATCGCCTGCGTGATCACCGAGGCGGTGCCGTGCAACATGGGCGTGGTGCCGCCGCTGCCCGACTTCAACCGGCTGCTGAAGGCGTTGTGCGAGCGGTACGGCGCGCTGCTGGTGGTGGACGAGGTGCTCACCGGGTTCCGGGCGTCGCCGTCCGGCTGGTACGGGATCGAGGGCGTGGCCGGTGACCTGATGACCTTCGGCAAGGTGATGGGCGGCGGGCTGCCCGCGGCGGCCTTCGGCGGCCGTGCGGAGATCATGGAGCGGCTCGCGCCGGCCGGTCCCGTCTACCAGGCGGGCACGCTGTCGGGGAACCCGCTGGCCACCGCCGCCGGGCTGGCGACGCTGCGCAACGCCACGCCCGAGGTGTACGAGGCGATCGACCGTTCGGCCGCGCTCGTGGCGAACGCCGCGTCGGAGGCCCTGGAGAAGGAGGGCGTCCCGCACCGGGTGCAGGCGGCGGGCAACCTGTTCTCGGTGTTCTTCACGGGGGAGGCGGTCGGGGACTTCGCCGCCGCGCAGCGCCAGGACGGCGCGGCCTACGCCGCCTTCTTCCACGCCGCCCTCGAACGCGGCGTGTACCTGCCGCCTTCGGCGTACGAGGTGTGGTTCCTGTCGGCGGCGCACGACGAGACGGCCTTGGAGCGGGTCGTCGACGCGCTCCCGCACGCCGCTCGCGCCGCCGCGGCGGTCCGGTCCGGCTGAGGCACGCCCGGCGATCATTTAGGGCGATCTGGCATCAGTCCTGATCTCCTTTTAGTATCGCTTACATGCTGGATCTGGAACGGCTGCGGGCCCTGCACTCCGTGGCGGCCTACGGCTCGGTCAGCGCCGCCGCCGACGTCCTCCACGTCACCACGTCGGCGGTATCGCAGCAGTTGGCCAAGCTGGAACGCGAGACCGGGCAGAAGCTGCTGGAGCGCAACGGGCGCGGCGTCCGCCTCACCGACGCGGCGCTGCTGCTCGTCGAGCACGCCGACCGCATCCTGTCGCTGGTCGAGCAGGCCCAGGCCGATCTGGAGGCCCAGCGCGGCGCCGTGGTGGGCCGGCTCACGCTGGCCGCGTTCCCCACCGCCATCCGCGGGCTGATGCCGGCCGCGCTGGGGCGCCTGCGCGCCGACCACCCCGGGCTCTCGGTGCTGCTCCGCGAGGACGACCCGTTGCGGAGCATGCCGCTGGTGGCGCGCGGCGACCTCGACATGGCCATCACCCAGGACTGGAACAACGAGCCGATGGCGATACAGGAGGGCCTGCAGAAGGGCGTGATCTGCGACGACGTCGTCGATGTCGCGCTGCCCGCCGGCCACCCCCTGGCCGGTCGGGACGAGATCGAGCTCAAGGAACTGGCCGGCGACCCGTGGATCAGCTCGTCCTCGGACAGCATCTGCTGCGACTGGCTGATGCGCACCCTGCGCGCGATCGACTCCGAACCCCGCATCGACCACATGGCCTACGAGTTCGCCACCCAGCTCTCCCTGGTCGCCGCCGGGCTCGGCAACGCCGTCCTGCCGCGGATGGGCCGCTGCGACATCCCGGACGGCGTGGCGGTCGTCCCGTTGTCCTCCCCGCTGATCCGCCGGGTGTACGCGGTGTGGCGGGAGGAGGCCGCCCGCCGTCCCGCCATCCGCGCCGTCCTGGACGCCATCCGCGCCTCCGTCCCGCCCGAGCTCACCCCCGTGGAGGCCGCCGCGGCGCGCTGACCCGCCGGGTGGAGGTCGCCGGTCGGGAGGCGGGCGGAGCGCGGGTAATCTGGCCACGCCATGACTGACAAGACGATCGTTCACCTGCTGCGGCACGGTGAGGTGCATAATCCCGACGGCGTCCTGTACGGGCGGCTGCCCGGTTACCGCCTGAGCGAGGACGGGGTCCTCATGGCGAAGGCGGCGGCGCGGTGGTTCGCGGAGCGGGACGTCACCGCGATCTTCTCCTCGCCGATGCAGCGCGCCGTGGAGACGGCCGCGCCCATCGCCGAGGCGTTCGGCCTGACGGTGACGGTGGACGACGGCCTGCTGGAGGCCGACAACCACTTCGAGGGCATGACCTTCGGGGTGGGCAAGGGGTCGCTGCGCCGCCCCGAGCACTGGCGGTACCTGATCAACCCGTTCCGGCCGTCCTGGGGCGAGCCGTACAAGCAGATCGCCGCGCGGATGCGGGCGGCGGTGATCAGGGCCCGCGAGGCGGCGCGCGGCCACGAGGCGGTCTGCGTCAGTCACCAGTTGCCGATCTGGATCCTGCGCCTGCACGCCGAGCATCGGCGGCTCTGGCACCATCCGGTCAAGCGCGAATGCGGCCTGGCCAGCGTGACCAGCCTGTCGTTCGAGGGGACGCGGCTGGTGGAGGTGACCTACCGGGAGCCCGCCGCCGGCATCGCGAAGGGACCCAGTGTCGCGGGCGCCTGAGACGCCCGTTAGATTGTGTACTACGTCTTGTAGTAGGAGGGTCCCGTTGAGCCCCCGAGCGATCACCGTGCGCGCCGTGTCCGCCCTGCCGGCCGGCCTCGCGGCCTGCGCTCTGCTCGCCGGCTGCGCGGGCACCGGCGCGTCCGGGGACGGCACGGGCGGCGGCAACCGGTTCGTCGCGGGCGACGGCTCCGTCCAGGTGATCAAGGCGGCCGACCGCAAGGCCCCGGTGCGGGCCTCGGGCACCACCCTGGAGGGCGAGCGCTTCGCGCTGCCCGACGGCGATGACAAGGTCACCGTCGTCAACTTCTGGGCGTCGTGGTGCGCGCCGTGCCGCGGCGAGGCGCCCTCGCTGAAGCAGGTCCACGACGAGACGGTGAGCGAGGGGGAGGACGTCCGGTTCGTCGGGGTGGCGTTCAAGGACGCCAAGGCCAACGCGCTGGCCTTCGAGCGCACCTTCAAGATCACCTATCCGAGCCTGTTCGACGCCGACGGCGCCGTGACCCTCGCCTTCCGCGAGGTCCCGCCGAACGCGATCCCCACCACCCTCGTCCTCGACCGCCAGGGCCGGGTCGCGGCCCGTGTCATCGGCGCCACCACCTACTCCAAGCTGCGTCCCCTCGTCACGCAGATCCTCGAAGAACGATGACCGCCCTGGACACCACCGAGCTGGTGGCGGGCGGGTCGCTGCTGGTGGCGGGGCCGCTGGCGGCGCTGGCGGGCGTGGTGTCGTTCGTGTCGCCGTGCGTGCTGCCGCTGGTGCCCGGCTACCTGTCGTACGTGACCGGGATGAGCGGCGCCGACCTGGCCGAGCAGCGGCGGGGGCGGCTGCTGGCGGGGGCGGCGCTGTTCATCGCCGGGTTCACCGCCGTGTTCGTGACGGCCGGGGTGGCGTTCGGCGGGCTGGGACGGTGGTTGCTGGAGTACCAGGACCCCATCACCCGGGTGCTCGGCGCGGCCACCATCGTGTTCGGGCTGGCGTTCATGGGATTGGTCCCGGGCCTGCAACGGACGCTCAAGCCGGGACGGCTGCCGGCGGCCGGGATGGCGGGCGCGCCGCTGCTGGGCGTCCTGTTCGGGCTCGGCTGGACGCCCTGTATCGGGCCCACGCTGGCCGCGGTGCAGGCCCTGGCGTTCAGCGAGGCGAGCGCGGGCCGCGGGGCGCTATTGTCGCTGGCGTACTGCGCGGGCCTGGGCCTGCCGTTCGTGCTGACGGCGCTGGCGTACCGGCGGGCGCTCGGCGCGTTCGGCGCGGTGAAGCGGCGTTACGCGGTGGTGATGCGGGTCGGCGGGGGCATGCTCGTCGCGCTCGGCGTGCTGCTGGTGACCGGGCTGTGGGGCGATCTGACCATCGAGCTGAAGTCGTGGATCGGCGGCTTCGAGACGGTGATGTGAGTGGCGAAGACGACCACGCCTGACACCAGGGCCGAGACCGAGGCCGCCATCAAGGCCGGCACTGAGGCCGCCATGCAGGCCGACACGCAGGCCGGCACGGACTCCGACACGGAGGCCGCCGCGACGGGCGCGCCCGCCGAACGGCGCGCGCCCGGTGAGGCACCCGAGGCGACCAGGCCGCGCGGGTTCGGTCCCGCCGGGTGGCTGCGCTGGGGCTGGCGCCAGCTCACCACGATGCGGACGGCGCTGATCCTGCTGTTCCTGGTGGCGCTGGGCGCCGTCCCCGGTTCGGTGCTGCCGCAGCGCGGGCAGGCGCCGGAGAGGGTCGCCGAGTACTTCGAGAAGCACGCCACGCTGGCGCCCTGGTTCGACCGGCTGTCGCTGTTCGACGTGTTCGCCGCGCCCTGGTTCGCGGCGATCTACATCCTGCTGTTCGTGTCGCTGGCCGGCTGCGTGATCCCGCGGGCGTTCCAGCACTACAAGGCGATGCGCGCCCGTCCGCCCGCGGCGCCGCGCAACCTGCTGCGGCTGCCGCAGTCCGCGTCGTTCGAGACCGACGCCGAACCGGAGGCGGTGCTGGCGGAGGCGCGGAAGGTGCTGCGCAAGCGCCGGTTCCGGGTGGACGTGAGCGCGACCGCCCGAGCGCCCGGAGGGCGGTCACGCGACTCTTCCGGGGGGTCCGGGGGGTCGTCCCCCCGGATCGACAGCGGCGCGGTGTCCGCGGAGAAGGGGTACTTGGGCGAGACCGGCAACCTGGTCTTCCACCTGGCCCTGCTCGCGCTGCTGTTCGCGCTGGGAATGGGCAACGTGTTCGGCTACCGCGGCAACGTGGTGGTCACCGAGGGGAAGTCGTTCGCCAACGCCCTGTCGTACTACGACCAGTTCACGCCCGGACGGCGGTTCGACACCGACAGGCTGCCGCCGTTCTCCCTGACACTGGACGACTTCAAGGCCACGTACCAGACCCAGGGCGCGCAGCGCGGGCAGGCGACCGACTACCAGGCGAGGCTGCGGTTCCGGGAGACGCCCTCGTCCCCGGAGAAACCGTACAACCTGCGCGTCAACCATCCGCTCTCGGTGGGCGGTGCGAAGGTCTACCTGCTCAACCACGGGTACGCGCCCGTCTTCACCGTGCGGGACGCCAAGGGGAACATCGCCTTCCAGGACTCGGTGCCCTTCCTGCCGATGGAGCAGCGCAACTACACCTCCGAAGGTGTGGTGAAGGCCCCCGACGCCGAACCCGAGCAACTGGCCTTCTACGCCATCCTGTGGCCGACCGCCGTGGCCGACCAGAACGGCAAGCAGATCGTCTCAGGCTTCCCCGCGCCGCTACGCCCCGTGGTGACGATCTCCTCGTTCAAGGGCGACATCGGGCTGGACACGGGCAATCCCCAGTCGGTCTACAAGCTGGAGGGCATCGGCAGGACGCTGCACCCGGTGAAGGGCGGGCAGAAGCTGCTGGAACCCGGGGAGACCTTCACGCTCCCCGGCAACGCCGGATCGATCACCTTCGACGGGATGCGCGAGTGGGCCAGCCTGTCGGTCAACCACGACCCCGGGCGGGTGCCCGCGCTGGTCGCGGCCGTGCTGGCGATCGCGGCGATCGTGGCGTCGTTCATGGTGCGGCGCCGCCGGGTGTGGATCCGGGCACGGGCCGGTGAGGGCGGGCGTACCGTGGTCGAGGCCGGGGGGCTCACGCTCGGTAACCCGACTCCGGAGTTCGACGAGATCGTGGCCGCGCTGCGCGGCACCGTGGTCCGGGACGAGCGTCCCGAGCCGGACCCGGCGACCGAGACGAAGGAGTGACGAGGGTGGGTACTGCCGACCTGGCGAACCTGAGCGACAAGCTCATGCTGACGACCGTGGTGCTGTACATCGTCGCCATGGCCTCCTACGCCGCCGATCTGGGCTTCGGCCGTCGCCGTACGAAGGCGGAGGCGGCCTCGCCGGTCATGGAGGAGAAGGCCGAGGAGAAGGCCGAGGAGAAGGCCAAGGTCCTCGTCGGCGCGGGCACGTCCGGTACGGACGCCCCGGTCGCGGCCGTGAAGGCGGACGACGACGCGGCCTCCGCCTCGGATTCCGGCTCGAATTCCGGCTCCGCCGAGCTTGAGCGCACCCAGGTCGACTGGGCGCGGCTGGCGGTCGTCCTGAACGTGCTCGGGTGGGCCGCGCACCTCGGCACGATCGCGACCCGCGGGCTGGCCGCCGAGCGCTGGCCGTGGGGCAACATGTACGAGTTCCTCACCGCCATCGCGTTCGCGGCGGTGACGGCGTTCCTCGTCGTCCTGTGGCGTTTCCAGGCCCGGTTCCTCGGCGCGTTCGTCACCCTGGCCGCGGTCGTCGCGCTCGGGATCGCCAACATCTGGCTCTACAACTCGGTCGGCCCGCTCGTCCCGGCGCTCAACTCGTACTGGATCGCGATCCATGTGACGGCGGCCATCATCGCGACCGGGGCGTTCACGGTCGGCGGCGCGACGACGATCCTCTACCTGCTCAAGGCGCGCCAGGAAGCGCGGGCCGCGGCGGGCGGCGGGACGTTCCTGGACCGGCTGCCGGGCGCCGACGCGCTGGACCGGCTGTCCCTGCGGGTCACGATGTTCGCCTTCCCGATCTGGACGGCCGCCATCATCATGGGCGCCGTCTGGGCGGACGACGCGTGGGGCCGGTACTGGGGCTGGGACCCCAAGGAGATCTGGTCGTTCGTCACCTGGGTGGCGTACGCGGCGTACCTGCACGCCCGCGCCACGGCCGGGTGGAAGGGACGCCGGGCCGCGGTCCTGTCGCTGATCGCCTTCGCCGCGCTGCTGTTCAACTTCTTCGGCGTGAACTACATGTTCTCCGGGCTGCACTCCTACGCGTAGCTCCGGGCGCCCGAGCCCCGTGCCGGGTCACTCTTCGCCGCGCAGCCTTCGTTCGAGGTCGCGCAGGAACGCCGGATCGTCCTCCGGGCCCCTGGGCGGCTCGGCGGCGCTCTCCGGCACCCCCGCGGGCAGGCTCGCCGACCCGCTCGGCCGCCCCGGCGGCACAGGCACCTTCGCCCGGCCGACGGCCAGCCACAGCACCGCGCCCGGGAGCAGCCCGAGCAGCACGATGAGCAGCCAGCCGACCTTGGGCAGGTGCAGTACCTCGGACTCGTCCGTGGTGAGCACGTCGAAGAGTCCGAAGAGCCACACTCCGATCAGGATCAGCGAGAGCAGCACATACACCATGCAATGAGCGTAGACCGTGACTGAGGGGGATGACGCCGAGTCGGGTCTGCCCTTACCCTGCCTCGGGGGCCCTGACGCTGTTGTTGAGTCCGGGGGCCCGCTTGCAGAGGAGCCCGATGCGCTTCAAAGGCATCCACCGTAGGCACCGGGAGACGAGGGACGTGTCGTACGCCCCCTCGTCCCCCGACTCACGGCAGCGTGTGCGGTGGCGCCCCGAACGGTTCCGGCTGCGGCCTCGCGGCGACCATCCACGCGACCGACTGGGGCGTTTCCGCCGGGTGCGGCGCGACGAGGCACGCGGTCCGGGTCCCGACGCGGCGCCGTACGGGATGGCGGACGTCGTCCCGGACGTGGCGCGCGACCGTCCCGGGCACTGGACGGGAGGCGCGGGTCCGGACGGCCCGCCGCGTTACTCCTGGAAGGACTTCGAGCTCGACGACGCACCGCCGCCGCGCGCCGAGCCGCGCCCGCCGGGCTCGCCGTACGTGGCGGACGGCCGCCGGCACTGTGGCGTCCTGGAGAGCATTCTGTACCGCCAGTGGGACGCCCGGACGGGCCCGCCGCCGCCCGAGGTGGTGCGGGCCGTCGACAGCCTCGCCGCGCTGCCCGACACCCTGAAGGTGAAGCTCGCCGGCGGGCTGGAGGGCATCTATGTCGGGCCGGGCGGCGTCCCGCAGCTCGACGACATGGCGCACCTGCGCGACCGGCCGCTGCCCTCGGGACGGGGGACCTGGGACATCTGCGCCGGCGCCTACGGCGACGGGAAGATCATCGTGGGGGACCGGCCGTCGCCCACGCCGGACGTGATGATGCACGAGGTCGGGCACGCGCTCGACGACATCGACGGCGGGGACGGCTGGCGGTCCGACAGCGAGGAGTTCCGGCGGCTGTACGAGCGGTGCCTGCCCCATCTGGCGGCCGAGTTCCACCGGCAGCCCGACGCGCTGGGCCGCCGCGAGTTCTTCGCCGACGCGTTCGCCGCGATCTCCGCCCGGCAGCGGCCCGCCCTGGTCGATATGCTCGCGGGCAACATCCGGATGGCCCTGGATGTCATGCTGTTCTTCAACCGCAGGTACGGAATCTGATGCGCGTCCCCCGCACCTCCGCGCCGTCCGGCGACGACCAGCACCGAAGGTGATCGACGATGTATGTGATCCGGCTACCCGACGGAACGCTCCGGGTGCCCCACAGCGTCCTCACCGGCTCCGCGAAGGGGACGCGGGAGCCGGGCGAGGGTCCCGGGGTCATCGCGCAGGGCTACGTCGAGATCGGCCCCGGCGATCCGGACTACGACCGGCTGCTGCCCGAGTCCATCACCGAGCAGGAGATGGAGGACAGGCGCCGCGCCTGGCGGGACGGCGACGCCGACCTGCTCCGAGCGTTCGAGGAGTACAAGGCCGACATCGAAGGCGGCTGAGGGCGGCGACCCGAGTGCGGTACCTGGAGGCGGTCGCGGTGGTCGGCGGCGCGAGGGTTCGGGGGTACTCCCGTCGCGCGCCCGGGGACGGCCTGCCGTCCGGTCGCCTCAGCGAACCTCGACGGGCTCGTCGCCGCGCAGGAGCGCGTGCACCTCGGACTCGCGGAAGCGGCGGTGGCCTCCGGGCGTGCGGATGCTGCTGATCCGGCCCGCCGCTGCCCAGCGCGTGACCGTTTTCGGATCGACCCGGAAGAGGGCGGCGACCTCTCCGGGGGTCAGCAGGCGCTCGCTGGTGCTCTCCACGTTTTCTCTCCCCCTTTGTCCCGCTCTCGGTGCGGGTGGACTGTTTCATAGTGTGGCGGCTCTAGACCGATTTCTCCCTTGTTTTCGGAAAACATCACGCTGAGTAATTCGCTGAGCAGGCGAGATCACGGGAAGTACATGCTTCATCGCTCACAACCGTCCCGTGGAGCGCAGCAGGCCCGTGCCGTCCCTCCCGGCGGGGGCCTTCGCGGGACCGTTTGACCAGGGCGGTCACCGTCGGCATAGGCTCCCGGTCATGTCCGATCTTGTCTCCCTGGCGGAGATCGAAGAGGCGGCCGGACGGCTGCCGGGAGTGGTGGTCCGCACCCCGCTCGTGCCGTTCCCGTTGTCGGATCCGGCGCTGCTGGTCAAGGCGGAGTCGCTGCAGCCGATCGGCGCGTTCAAGGTGCGCGGCGCCTACGCGACGATCGCCGGGTTGCCGGAGGACGTGCGAAAGCGCGGCGTGGTGACGCATTCCAGCGGCAACCACGCTCAGGCGGTGGCGTTCACGGCGCGCGCCCTCGGCATCCGGGCGGTTCTGGTCGTCCCGAACACCGCTCCGCAGGTGAAGGTCGACGCGTGCGTCGCGCTGGGCGCCGAGGTCCTGTACGTGGAGCCGACGATGGAGGCGCGGGAGACCACGGCCGCGCGGCTGGCCGAGGCGCACGGGCTCACGCTCGTCCCGCCGTACGACGACCGGCGGATCGTCGCGGGCCAGGGAACGGCCGGCCTGGAGATCGTGCAGGACCGCCCGGACGTGGACGTGGTGCTCGTGCCGATCGGCGGGGGCGGGCTGATCTCCGGTGTCGCGGCGGCGGTGAAGCGGCTGCGTCCCGAGGCCAAGGTCATCGGGGTGGAGCCCCAGCTGGCGGCCGACGCGCGGGCGTCGCTGCTGGCCGGGCGCCCGGTGTCCTGGACGGCCGCGCAGACGGCCCGGACCAGCGCGGACGCCCTGCGCGCCCAGCGGGTGGGCGACATCCCGTTCGCGCACATCCGGGCCTTCGTGGACGACATCGTCACGGTGAGCGAGGAGGAGATCCGGCTGACGGTGAGGAGGCTGGCCCGCGAGGCGCGCCTGATCGCCGAGCCCGGGGGCGCGGTCGCCACGGCCGCCTATCTCTACCGCGGGGACGAGCTGCCCTCGGCCCGCACCTATGTCTCCGTTCTGTCCGGTGGCAACGTCGACCCCGCCTACCTCGCCGAAGCCATCGCGTAGGACCGCACCCGGATCCGGGCTCCGCACATCGCGGGATAGCCTGGAAGCGTCATGCGTTCGGTACTCCTTTACACTGCCGCCCGGTTCGCGATCTTCCTGGCCGCGGCGGCCGTTCTGGCGTTGCTGGGGGCCCGCGGCCTCTTGCTGCTGGCGCTGGCGGTGTTGGTCAGTGGCATCGTGAGCTACGTCCTGCTGTCGGAGCAGCGCGACGCGATGTCCTCCGCGCTGGTGCGCGGAGTGAAGGAGCAGCGCCGCAGACTGGAGAGGGCGCGCGCCAAAGAGGATGGCGGGACGCCCTAGGCTGACCTCATGACCCGGGCCTCTCTCGACAAGCGACCGGCCGATGTGGCGGCGATGTTCGACCGCACCGCCGAACGCTACGACCTGCTCAACACCCTGATGACGGGTGGGAGGGACCGGAGCTGGCGGCGGGCCGTCGTGCGCGCCGTGGACGCGCGTCCGGGCGAGCGGATCCTGGACCTGGCCGCCGGTACGGGGACCTCCTCGGTGCCCTTCGCCGAGGCGGGCGCGCTCACCGTGGCCTGTGACTTCTCGCTCGGCATGCTGCGCGTCGGGGTGAAGCGGAACGGGGGCGTCGACGGGCTCGGCTTCGTGGCCGGGGACGCGCTGCGCCTGCCGTTCGCGGACGGCGCGTTCGACGCGGTGACGATCTCCTTCGGGCTCCGGAACGTGGCCGACACCGAGGCGGCGCTGCGGGAGCTGCGGCGGGTCACCCGTCCCGGCGGGCGGCTGCTGGTGTGTGAGGTGAGTCACCCGCCCAACGCGGTGCTGCGTTTCGGTCACCGCCTGCACCTGAGATTCGGTCTGCCCGCACTGGCCCGGGTCAGCTCGAATCCCGACTCGTACCACTATCTTGCCGAGTCGACGCTGGCCTGGCCCGACCAGGCCGCGTTGTCCCGGCTCATCCAGGCCGCGGGCTGGGACGCGGTGCGGTGGCGCGACCTCACCTTCGGGGTCGCCGCCCTGCACCACGCCACCAATCCGGGCCCCGGCGCCACCGGTCCGTAGCCAGAGTCCTTTTCGGACCGGTCCAAAATCGAGGTGGTCCAGAGGTATCCAGGAACCGCCCCAAAGGAATAGACTCCCCCCGGATCCTTGTGAAGTGCTTCACAAGCGAACGAGCGAAGAAGGACCGTTGTGACCGACTCCACCCGGCAGGCAGACGCGATCGTCGTGGGGGCCGGACCCGCCGGGGCGTCCACCGCCTACTGGCTGGCCCAGTCAGGGCTGGATGTCGCGCTGCTGGAGAAGGCCACCTTCCCGCGCGACAAGATCTGCGGTGACGGGCTGACCCCCCGCGCCGTCCGCGCGCTGATCGGCATGGGCGTCGATCTGGACGCCCCCGGCTGGACCCGTAACAAGGGTCTGCGCATCTACGGCGCCGGTGTCAAGATCGAGCTGCCCTGGCCCGAGCTGGCGAGCTTCCCCGACTTCGGCCTGGTCCGTACCAGGACCAGCCTCGACCAGCTCCTCGCCGAGCACGCGGCGAAGGCGGGCGCCCGGCTGATCCAGGGCTGCAACGTCACCGGCCCGGTCCTGGACGAGCGCACCGACCGCATCATCGGCGTCAAGGCCGTCCACGAGGGCGAGGAGGTGGAGTTCCGCGCGCCGCTCGTGGTGGCCGCCGACGGCAACTCCACCCGCCTGTCCCTGGCCATGGGCCTGCGCCGGCGTGAGGACCGCCCCATGGGCGTGGCCGTCCGCCGCTACTACCGCACCCCGCGCCACGACGACGAGTACATGGAGGCGTGGCTCGAACTGTGGGACGGGCGGCGCCTGCTCCCCGGGTACGGCTGGATCTTCCCGGTCGGCGACGGCACGTCCAACGTCGGGGTCGGCCTGCTGAACACCAGCAAGGCGTTCCAGAACATCAACTACCGGAACATGCTCAGGGACTGGACCGCCCAGATGCCCGAGGAGTGGCGGATGGACGAGGACCACGCCACCGGGCCGATCCGCGGCGCGGGGCTGCCCATGGGCTTCAACCGCCAGCCGCACTACACCCGGGGCATGCTCCTGGCCGGTGACGCCGGCGGCATGATCAACCCGTTCAACGGCGAGGGCATCGACTACGCGCTGGAGTCCGGGCGGCTGGCCGCCGAGATCATGGTGCAGGCCCTGGCCCGCAGCACCCCCGCGCAGCGGGAGCGGACGCTGTACGAGTACCCGCGCATCCTCAAGGAGGAGCACGGCGGCTACTTCACGCTCGCCCGGCTGTTCGTGCAGGCCATCGGCGACCCGCGGGTGATGAAGTTCCTGACCGCGCACGGCCTGCCGCATCCCACGCTGATGCGCTTCACGCTCAAGCTGCTGGCCAACCTCACCGACCGGCGCGGCGGGGACGCGATGGACCGTGTCATCAACGCGATGCAGAAGGTGGCGCCGGCGGCATGACGGTGGTTTGCGAGGAGGGGCGGTAGAGCGTGGATCTCTACGTACCGATCATTGTGCTGGGGGCGCTGGCGTTCGCCTTCGCGGCCTTCTCCGTGGCGATGGCCGCGCTCACCGGGCCCAAACGGTGGAACCGGGCGCGGCTCGACGCCTACGAGTGCGGCATCGAGCCGACCCCGCAGCCGGTGGGCGGCGGGCGCTTCCCGATCAAGTACTACCTGACGGCGATGCTGTTCATCGTCTTCGACATCGAGATCATCTTCCTGTACCCCTGGGCGGTCGCGTTCAACCGGATGGGGATCTTCGCCCTGGTGGAGATGATCTTGTTCATCGTCGCCGTGCTGGTGGCGTACGCCTACATCTGGCGGCGCGGCGGTCTGGAGTGGGATTGATGAGCGAGGTGCGGACGCGCGGCGCGTGCCCGTCCGAGAAGCCCGCCACGAGGCGAGCGCGCGCCGGACGGCGCGCCGGAGCGGAACGGGGGTAGAGCGATGGGTCTTGAGGAGAAGCTCCCGAGCGGCTTCCTGCTGACGACGGTCGAGCAGCTCGCGGGCTGGGCGCGCAAGAGCTCGGTCTGGCCCGCCACCTTCGGGCTGGCCTGCTGCGCGATCGAGATGATGGCGACCGGCGACCCGCGGCACGACTTCTCCCGATGGGGGATGGAACGCGCCTCGGCCACGCCCCGGCAGGCCGACCTGATGATCGTCGCCGGCCGGGTGAGCCAGAAGATGGCGCCGGTGCTGCGGCAGATCTACGACCAGATGACCGAGCCCAAGTGGGTCATCGCGATGGGCGTGTGCGCGTCGTCCGGCGGCATGTTCAACAACTACGCGATCGTGCAGGGCGTGGACCACATCGTCCCGGTCGACATCTACCTGCCGGGCTGCCCGCCGCGGCCCGAGATGCTGCTGGACGCGATCCTGAAGCTGCACGACAAGATCCAGAACACCAAGCTCGGCGCGCAGCGCAAGCGGCAGATCGAGGAGCTGGAAGAGGCCAAGCGCCGCAGGCTCCCGCTGCTGGGCCAGCCGATGGGGGGTGTGTGATGAGCTCGCGGCATCCCGAGCAGCGGGCGGAGCAGGCGGCGGACCAGCTGCCCGCGCACTCCCAGGAGGAGCGCCAGGAGCAGCCGATCGCCCGCATGGGCATGTTCGGAGCGAAGACGACCGGCGACACCTCCGGGTACGGGCGCCTGGTCGTCCGGCAGACCCCCAAGGTGTCCACGCCCCGCCCGTACGGCGGGCCCGGGGGCGCCGCGGAGCCGGGCGAGTTCGACGCGGTCGCCGACCGGCTGGAGCAGGCGCTGCCCGAGTTCGGGGACGCGATCGAGCGGGTCGTGGTCGACCGCGGTGAGATGACCTTCTACGTGCGGCGCGAGCACCTGAAGGCGGTCGCGCGCACGATGCGGGACGACCCCGAGCTGCGGTTCGAGCTGTGCAGCGGCGTGTCGGGCGTCCACTTCCCCTCGGACACGGGCGCCGAGCTGCACGCGGTCTACCACCTGCTGTCGATCACCCATAACCGGCGCGTGCGGCTGGAGGTCACCTGCCCCGACGCCGACCCGCACATCCCGTCGATCGTGGACGTGTACCCGACCGGCGACTGGCACGAGCGCGAGACCTACGACTTCTTCGGGATCGTGTTCGACGGGCATCCGGCGCTGACCCGCATCGAGATGCCCGACGACTGGGTCGGCCACCCGCAGCGCAAGGACTACCCCCTCGGCGGCATCCCCGTCGAGTACCGAGGAGCGGAGATCCCGCCACCGGACGAACGGCGGTCGTACGTATGAGCGAGCTGGACCAGAGGGACATGGGAAGGCGGCGCCCCGGTGCGCCTTGGAGGCGAGCGGGGTACGCGGTATGAGTCCCTCGACGAAGTACACCGAATATGACGCCTACGCCGCCGGGGAGGCGGCCGAGGGCAAGGTCTTCGACGTCTCCGGGCAGGACTGGGACCAGGTCGTGGCCGGCGCCGGGGACCTCGGCGACGAGCGGCTGGTCGTCAACATGGGGCCGCAGCACCCGTCCACGCACGGCGTGCTGCGGCTCATCCTGACGCTGGACGGCGAGACGGTGACCGAGGCGCGGGTCGTCATCGGCTACCTGCACACCGGCATCGAGAAGAACATGGAGTACCGGACCTGGACCCAGGGCACCACGTTCTGCACCCGGATGGACTACCTGGCGCCGATCTTCAACGAGACGGCGTACTGCCTGGGCGTGGAGCGGCTGCTGGGCATCGAGGACCGGGTGCCGGAACGGGCCCAGATCATCCGGGTGATGATGATGGAGCTCAACCGGATCTCCTCGCACCTGGTCGCGATCGCCACGTTCGGCCTCGAACTCGGCGCCACCACGGTCATGCTCAACGGGTTCATCGAGCGCGAGTACACCCTCGACCTGTTCGAGGAGATCACCGGGCTACGGATGAACATGGCCTACGTCCGTCCCGGCGGAGTGGCGCAGGACCTGCCGAGCGGGGCGCTCAGCAAGATCCGCGACTATCTGGACCGGATGCCCAAGCGCATCCAGGCGCTGCGCAAGCTGATGGACGCCAACCCCGTCTACCTGGCGCGGACGAAGGACATCGCCTACCTCGACCTGACCGGCTGCATGTCGCTGGGCGTCACCGGCCCGGTGCTGCGCGCGACCGGGCTGCCGTGGGACCTGCGCAAGTCCCAGCCGTACTGCGGCTACGAGACCTACGACTTCGAGATCGCCACCGAGAGGACCTGCGACGTCTACGGGCGCTACCTGGTCCGGATGAAGGAGATGGAGGAGTCCCTGAAGATCGTCGAGCAGTGCGTGGAGCGGCTGCAGTCGGTCAAGGGGCCGGTGATGATCGAGGACAAGAAGATCGGCTGGCCGGCGCAGCTGGCGATCGGCGCGGACGGCATGGGCAACTCGCCCAAGCACATCGCGCACATCATGGGCACCTCGATGGAGGCCCTGATCCACCACTTCAAGCTGGTGACCGAGGGTTTCCGGGTGCCGGCCGGGCAGGCGTACGTGCCGATCGAGTCGCCCCGCGGCGAGCTGGGCGCGCACGTGGTCAGCGAGGGCGGCACGCGGCCGTACCGGGTGCACTTCCGCGACCCGTCGTTCACCAACCTGCAGGCCGTCCCGGCGATGTGCGAGGGCGGCATGGTGGCCGACGTGATCGCGGCGGTGGCCAGCATCGATCCGGTGATGGGGGGTGTGGACCGATGACGGAGGCCGCGGCGGAGTCCTACGACCCGGAGGTGCGGGAGCGGCTCGAACGGGACGCCAAGGAGATCATCGCCCGCTATCCCCGGCCGCGCTCGGCGCTGCTGCCGCTGCTGCACCTCGTCCAGTCCGAGGACGGGTACGTGACGCAGCGCGGCATCGAGTTCTGCGCCGAACAGCTCGGCATCACGGCCGCGCAGGTGACCGGTGTCGCCACCTTCTACACGATGTACAAGCGGGCGCCGGTCGGCGAGTACCACGTGGGCGTCTGCATCAACACGCTGTGCGCGATCATGGGCGGCGACCAGATCTGGGAGGAGCTGTCGGAGCATCTGGGCGTCGGCCACGACGAGGCCACCCCCGACGGCCGGGTCAGCCTTGAGCGCATCGAGTGCAACGCGGCCTGCGACTTCGCGCCGGTGATGACGGTGAACTGGGAGTTCTTCGACAACATGACTCCCGAGAAGGCCAAGGCGCTGGTGGACGACCTGCGCCAGGGCAGGCAGGTGGCCCCCACCCGCGGACCGGGCGGGCTGTGCTCGTGGAAGGAGGCGTCCCGCGTCCTGGCCGGGTTCCCGGACGGGCGGGCGCACGAGGGCGTCCAGGCCGGGCCGCGGTCGCTGAGCGGCCTGGAGGTGGCGCGGCGGCGCGGCTGGGCGGCGCCTCCCGCCGACGTCGAGCGCGAGCGCCCGCACGAGCCCGTCCGGCCGAGCGAGATCACCGACCCGCCGCCGAACGAGCCCGGCAAGCCGATCGGCGGACCGGTCAAGCCCGGCTCGCAGGAGGACCGCAACCAATGACCACCCTCACCCCGATCCTCACCAAGAACTGGGACCAGTCCGACTCGTTCACGCGCGAGGCGTACGAGCGGGAGGGCGGGTACCGGGCGCTGCGCACCGCGTTCGGGATGGACCCGGACGCGATCGTGCAGGCGGTCAAGGACTCCGGGCTGCGCGGCCGCGGCGGCGCGGGCTTCCCGACCGGGATGAAGTGGGGGTTCCTGCCGCCCAGCAGCCCGAACCCGCGGTACCTGGTGGTGAACGCGGACGAGTCCGAGCCGGGCACCTGCAAGGACATCCCGCTGATGATGGCCAACCCGCACGTGCTGGTCGAGGGTGTGATCATCAGCTCGTACGCCATCCGGTCCAACCACGCGTTCATCTACGTGCGCGGCGAGGTGCTGCACGTGATCCGCCGGTTGCAGCAGGCGGTCGCCGAGGCGTACGAGGCGGGTTACCTCGGCAAGGACATCCTCGGCTCCGGCTACGACCTCGACCTGGTCGTGCACACCGGCGCCGGCGCCTACATCTGCGGCGAGGAGACGGCGCTGCTGGACTCCCTGGAGGGCTTCCGAGGCCAGCCCAGGCTCAAGCCCCCCTTCCCCGCGGTCGCGGGCCTGTACGGCGGTCCCACCGTCATCAACAACGTCGAGTCGATCGCCTCGGTTCCCTCGATCGTGGCCAACGGCCCCGAGTGGTTCGCCTCGATGGGCACCGAGAAGTCCAAGGGCTTCGGCATCTTCTCGCTGTCCGGGCACGTGACCAGGCCGGGCCAGTACGAGGCGCCGCTGGGGATCACGCTGCGCGAGCTGCTGGACATGGCGGGCGGCGTGCGCGAGGGCCACCGGCTGAAGTTCTGGACGCCGGGCGGCTCGTCCACCCCGATCTTCACCGACCAGCACCTGGACGTGCCGCTCGACTTCGAGTCGGTGGGCGCCGCCGGGTCCATGCTGGGCACCAGGGCGCTGCAGATCTTCGACGAGACGACCTGCGTGGTGCGGGCCGTGCTGCGCTGGTCGGAGTTCTACGCGCACGAGTCGTGCGGCAAGTGCACGCCGTGCCGCGAGGGAACGTACTGGTACAAGCAGATGCTCAAGCGGCTGGAGGCCGGGCAGGGCGAGGAGAAGGACCTGGAGACCCTGCTGGACCTGTCGGACAACATCCTGGGCCGGTCGTTCTGCGCGCTGGGGGACGGCGCGACCAGCCCGGTGGTCTCCTCCATCAAGCTGTTCCGCGACGAGTACCTCCAGCACTTCGAGCAGGGCGGCTGTCCGTTCGACCCGGCCGCCTCCACCCTCTGGGGAGGTGCGACCAAGTGACCGTCACCAAGGACGACGCCGGTCCCGTCGAGAAGCGCGAGGACATGGTCCCGGTCACCATCGACGGGTTCGAGATCGAGGTGCCCAAGGGCACGCTGATCATCCGGGCGGCCGAGCTGCTGGGCCTCCAGATCCCGCGGTTCTGCGACCACCCGCTGCTGGACCCGGTCGGCGCCTGCCGGCAGTGCCTGGTGGAGATCCCGGACGCGGGCAACGGGCGGGGCATGCCCAAGCCGCAGGCGTCCTGCACCACCGCGGTGATGCCGGGGATGGTCGTCAAGACCCAGCTGACCTCGCCGGTGGCCGACAAGGCGCAGCACGGCGTGATGGAGCTGCTGCTCATCAACCACCCGCTGGACTGCCCGGTCTGCGACAAGGGCGGCGAGTGCCCGCTGCAGAACCAGGCGATGTCCAACGGGCGCGGCGAGACGCGGTTCACCGAGACCAAGCGGACCTTCCCCAAGCCGCTCGCGCTGTCCAGCCAGGTGCTGCTGGACCGGGAACGCTGCATCCAGTGCGCCCGCTGCACCCGGTTCTCCGACCAGATCGCCGGGGACGCGTTCATCGACCTGTTCGAGCGGGGCGCCAAGGAGCAGGTCGGGGCGGCCTCCGACAGGCCGTTCCAGTCCTACTTCTCCGGCAACACCGTCCAGATCTGCCCGGTGGGCGCGCTGACCGGCGCCGCGTACCGATTCAGGTCCCGGCCGTTCGACCTGGTGTCGGCGCCCAGCGTGTGCGAGCACTGCGCGTCGGGCTGCTCGATGCGCACCGACCATCGGCGCGGCAGGATCACCCGGCGGCTCGCCGGTGACGACCCGCAGGTGAACGAGGAGTGGAACTGCGACAAGGGCCGGTGGGCGTTCACCTACGCCACCCAGCCCGACCGCCTCACCCACCCGCTCGTCCGGAACGAGGACGGGGTGCTGGAGCCCGCGTCCTGGCCGGAGGCGCTCACCGTCGCCGCCGAGGGACTGGCCCGTGCCCGAGGCAACGCGGGCGTGCTGCCCGGCGGGCGGCTCACCCTTGAGGACGCCTACGCGTACGCCAAGTTCGCCCGGGTCGCGCTCGGCACCAACGACATCGACTACCGGGCCCGCGCGCACTCGCGCGAGGAGGCCGAGTTCCTGGCCAGCGCCGTCGCCGGGCACCCGATCGAGGTGACCTACTCCGACCTGGAGAAGGCCCCGGCCGTGCTGCTGGCGGGGTTCGAGCCCGAGGAGGAGTCGCCGATCGTCTTCCTGCGGCTGCGCAAGGCGTACCGCAAGTCCGGGCTCAGGGTCTTCTCGGTCGCGCCGTTCGCGTCCCGCGGGCTGCGGAAGATGGGCGGCACGCTGCTGCGCTCCCTGCCGGGCGCGGAGGCCGACGTGCTCGGCTCGCTGGTCGCCGGCTGGCCGAGTGCCCAGAGGGCAGTCGGCGGGTCTGTTGCCGGGGGGTCGTCCCCCCAGGACGGGGCCGGCGACCGGAACGCCGACGCGCGCGGCGCGCTGGAGGCGGACGGCGCGGTGATCCTGGTCGGGGAGCGACTGGCGAGCAGCCCCGGCGCGCTGTCGAGCGTGCACCGGCTGGCGCAGGTCACCGGCGCCCGGGTGGCGTGGGTGCCGCGCAGGGCCGGCGAGCGCGGCGCGGTCGAGGCGGGCGCGCTGCCCGGCCTGCTGCCGATCGGGCGCCCGGTCACCGACCCGCAGGCGCGCGCCGAGGTCGCCCGCGCCTGGAACGTCGCCGACCTCCCCGCGTCCCCCGGACGGGACGGCGCGGGCATCATCGCCGCCGCGGCGTCCGGTGAGCTGGGCGCGCTGCTGGTCGGCGGCGTCGACCCCTACGACATGCCCGACCCCGCCGCCGTCCTGGCCGCGCTGGAGGCCACCCCGTTCGTGGTGAGCCTGGAGCAGCGGGTCAGCGCGGTCACCGACCGGGCCGACGTGGTGCTGCCGGTCGCGGCCGTCGCGGAGAAGTCCGGGACGTTCGTCGACTGGGAGGGCCGCGGCCGCCCGTTCGACACCGTCCTGAAGTCCACCGGCAGGCTGTCCGACCTGCGGGTGCTGGACGCCCTGGCGGGGGAGATGGACGTCCACCTGGCGCTGCCGGACCCGCAGGCCGCCAAGCGCGAGATGGCCGCGCTGGGCGTGTACAAGGGCGAGCGGCCCGCCGCGCCGAGCGTCACGCCGGGCACGCAGCCGCAGCCGGAGAGGGGCGAGGCGCTGCTGGCCACCTGGCGGCTGCTGCTCGACAAGGGCCGGATGCAGGACGGCGAGCCGTACCTGGCGGGCACCGCCAAGGCCGCGGTCGCCCGGCTGGCGCCCGCCACCGCCGCCGAGATCGGCGTCGCCGAGGGCGGCACGGTCACCGTCGCGGCCGGGCGCGGCGAGGTCACGCTCCCGCTGGAGATCACGCCCGACCTGCCCGCCAGGGTGGTCTGGGTGCCGGTCAACTCCGCCGGCTGCGCCCTCTACCGCGACCTCGGCGTGGACGCGGGAAGCCTGGTCACGATCTCTGCCGGAGGCGCGTCATGAGCACGTCGGTGTCGTCCGCAATCGCGGCCCCGCCGCCGCCCACGCTGGAGGACTTCGGGCGCGACCCGTGGTGGCTGATCGGCGGCAAGGTGGTGGCGATCTTCGTCTTCCTCGTCGTCACCGTGCTGATGACGATGTGGATCGAGCGCCGTGTCATCGGCCGCATGCAGTTGCGCGTCGGCCCCAACAGGGCCGGTCCGTTCGGCCTGCTCCAGGGCCTCGCGGACGGGATCAAGCTGGCGCTGAAGGAGGACATCGTCCCGCGCCAGGTCGACAAGGTCGTGTTCGTGCTGGCCCCGATCATGTCGGCGGTCCCGGCGTTCATCTCCTTCGTCATCATCCCGTTCGGCCCGACGGTGTCGGTGTTCGGCCACCACACCGCGTTGCAGGGCACCGACCTGCCGGTCGCGGTGCTGCTGGTGCTGGCGATGTCGTCGATGGGCGTGTACGGGATCGTGCTGGCCGGCTGGTCGTCGATGTCGCCGTACTCGCTGCTGGGCGGGCTGCGCTCGTCCGCGCAGGTGATCTCGTACGAGATCGCGATGGGCCTGTCGTTCGTCGCGGTGTTCCTGTACGCCGGGACGATGTCCACCTCGGGGATCGTCAACGCGCAGACCGACCGCTGGTTCGTCCTCCTGTTGCTGCCCTCGTTCCTGGTGTACGTGGTCACGATGATGGGCGAGTCCAACCGGATCCCCTTCGACCTGCCCGAGGGCGAGGGCGAGCTGGTGGGCGGGTTCCACACCGAGTACTCGTCGCTGAAGTTCGCGATGTTCTTCCTGGCCGAGTACATCAACCTGACCACGCTGTCGGCCCTGGCCACCACGCTGTTCCTGGGCGGCTGGCGTGCCCCGGCGCCGATCTCCACGTTCTGGGAGGGCGCCAACGCCGGCTGGTGGCCGGTGCTGTGGTTCCTGATCAAGACGGGGCTGTTCATCTTCTTCTTCATCTGGCTGCGCGGCTCGCTGCCGCGGGTGCGCTACGACCAGCTGATGCGGCTCGGCTGGAAGGTGCTGATGCCGTTCTCGCTCGGCTGGATCCTGCTGGTCGCCACCATCCGCGCGCTGCGCAACGAGGGCTACGACATGCAGGAGATCGTGCTGTACTCGGCCATCGCGGCGGGCGTCGTGCTGGCCGCCACCCTCCTGTGGGAGGTGCTGCGCGGCGGTGGCGGCGAGGAACGCGAGGCCGCCGCCCAGGGCGCGGCGGGCGGCCCGGGGGAGACCGGCGCGACCGCGGCGGGCGGGTTCCCGGTGCCGCCGATGGACGCCCCCCACTACCACGGCCGCGGCGCCGGCACGTCCCGGCAGGGCCCGGCGGCCACCACGAGCACGACCACGCGTGAGGAGGTCGGAAGTGGGAGTCACTGACTTCCTGAACCCGGTCAAGGGGTTCGGGGTCTCGTTCCACCAGATGTTCATGAAGAGCGAGACCGTCCAGTATCCCGAGGTGAAGAAGCCGACCGCGCCGCGCTTCCACGGACGCCACCAGCTCAACCGGTGGCCGGACGGGCTGGAGAAGTGCGTCGGCTGCGAGCTGTGCGCCTGGGCGTGCCCGGCCGACGCCATCTACGTGGAGGGCGCGGACAACTCCGAGGAGGAGCGCTACTCCCCAGGCGAGCGGTACGGCCGCGTCTACCAGATCAACTACCTGCGCTGCATCCTGTGCGGGCTGTGCATCGAGGCGTGCCCCACCCGGGCGCTGACGATGACCAACGAGTACGAGCTGGCCGACGACAGCCGCGAAAGCCTGATCTACACCAAGGACATGCTGCTGGCGCCGCTGCGCGAGGGCATGGAGGCGCCGCCGCACGCGATGCGCCTCGGCGAGACCGAGGAGGACTACTACCGCCTCGGCCTGCAGCCGGAGACCGCCCCGTCCGAAGGCGGTGAGGGCAAGTGAGCCCGGGACAGACCGTCGTGGCGCAGGTCGCCGACGCCCAGCCGGGAGAGCCGTTCTTCTTCTGGGTGCTGGCGGTCGCGTCGGTCGCCGCCGCGCTCGGCATGATCTTCATGCGGCGGGCGGTGCACTCCGCGCTGCTGCTGGCGACGGTGATGCTGTCGCTGGCCGCGCTGTACGCGATCCAGGACGCGCCGTTCCTGGCGTTCGTCCAGGTGATCGTCTACACCGGCGCGGTGCTGATGCTCTTCCTGTTCGTGCTGATGCTCGTCGGGGTGAGCTCCACCGACTCGCTGGTGGAGACGATCCGCGGGCAGCGGCTGTGGGCCGGGATCGCGGCGCTGGGCTTCCTGGTCCTGCTGGGCGTCGGCTTCGGCGACGCGGCGCTGGGCGACTCGGCCGGACTGCGCGAGGCCAACGCCGACGGCAACGTGGTCGCGCTGGCCCGGCTGCTGTTCGGCAAGTACGTGTTCGCGTTCGAGGCCACCAGCGCCCTGCTGATCACCGCGGCGCTGGGCGCGATGGTGCTGGCGCACCGCGAGCGGCTCAAGCCCAAGCCCACGCAGAAGGACCTGGCGCGGCGCCGGTTCGCGTCCGGCGCCCACCCGGGCCCGCTGCCCGGCCCCGGCACCTACGCCCGGCACAATGCGGTCGACATGCCCGCGCTGCTGCCGGACGGCTCGGTGTCGGAACTGTCCGTCAACCCCGTCATCGCGGCCCGTACCGACACCATCGAGCGGCACGCCGACCTGTACGGCGCGACCGAGGAGCGCGCGGTGGAGGAGGACGTCGCCGCGGTGCGCGCGGTGACCGAGGAGTCCAAGCAGGCCGACGCCGAAGGCCGGGTCGTGAAGGCCGGGACGCCGGTGGCCGGCGACCGCGGCGGCGCCGGCCCCTCCGACGGCTCAGAAGGCGAGGCTGGTCAATGAGTCCGGGGCACTACCTGGCGCTCTCGGCGATCCTGTTCACCATCGGCGCCGTCGGCGTGCTGGTGCGGCGCAACGCGATCGTCGTGTTCATGTGCGTCGAGCTGATGCTGAACGCGACCAACCTGGCGTTCGTCTCGTTCGCCCGGATGCACGGCAACCTGGACGGGCAGATCATCGCCTTCTTCGTGATGGTGGTGGCGGCGGCCGAGGTCGTGGTGGGTCTGGCGATCATCATGACCATCTTCCGAACACGCAGGTCGTCGTCGGTGGACGACGCGAACCTGCTTAAGTACTGATG
>NZ_JBIMPP010000050.1:0-60954 GCF_043906805.1 Actinomadura sp. SCN-SB
TAACCTACGTATAATTGGCGCTCGCCCGCGCTCGTCGATCACGAGTTTTCCACAGAATCACGTTCCTCTTCTCTCGGTCATGTTCTCGGCCCCAAGCTTGATTCCAGCCGTCCGGCAATGGTCCGAGGAGGTTCAGCGCATGTCCGAGTCCATCAGCCTCACCGTCCCCGAGCAGACCACTTCTTGTTTCGTCGTCGCGGCCGACGAAGCGACCGGCGACCTCCCTTTGAGTGCTTTGCGCCGATTGTCGGAACCGTTCGCGACCGCAGCCGCCGAGCGGCTCGGAGGTCCCAGCCTGGCGATCACCTCGTATCCCGCGGCGCACTCTCCCTGGAGCCTCGATCACGCCGTCTCGGAGGTGGACGGTGACGACCTCGACCTCGAAGATCGCCTGTTCGACGCGCGTCGGCACATCGGCGTCACCGCGGAGGTCCCGTCCACCGACCGCCCCTACGGCCTGCGGCTCGCGCGAGCCGTGGCCCGCTGCATAGCCGCCCACCTCGACGCGGTCGCGGTGGACATCGACACCGGCCAGGTGTTGTCCGAACGCACGAGCGAACACGCGCTTTTCAGGCTGGCGGACGACTGGCTCGGCGCGCGACTGCCGCCCCACAGGAACGGCGGCCGGTGCAAAGTCTCCGACGATGACATCGACGGCTGCGAATGCGTGGAGTTGACCACTTCGGGGCTGACCCGGTTCGGCCTGCCGGAGTTGCGGATGTCGCGCGTGTCGTGTGCGCACGACCTCGCCGCGCTCAACGTCCTCCGCACAACGGCCCAGCATTTGCTGCCCATGGGTAATCGGCCCGGCGGCCACACGTTCCCTCGCCTGCTGCCACTCACGGGCAACGACTTCGCGGCCTATTGGGGAGCCGGCGATCCGATGTGGTCGGATGCCCCGGTCGAGGTGCGGCTCACCCAGCTGAGTCCCCAGCTCTTGGACGTGGGTCCCCCCGAAGACTTCCCCGGGACTCTGAACGAATGGCTCTGGGACGAGCTGCCACCCGTCCTCTACGACCTGCTGAGCTGCGGCCGCAATCCAGCCTCCATCGAGACCTGAGCGAACCCACACGCCCACGATGACGTCCCGCCAGAACTCTCCGCCCTCAGCATGGGCTCATACCTGCCGCAGTACCAGTCCTCACCACGTCCGGCTCGCCGCGTCGGAGCGCCCTCCGTCGACGGCGGGGAGCGGTGGGGGTGCGGGTGGTACGCGAGGATTTACGAGCTCGGCTCGAAGTTGGTTGGAGGCTGCGCCGCGGCACTGCCGGCGGTGTTGTGCGGCACCCAGCCGCCGCGGCGGCGTTGGATGGCGCACGACTGCTGGCCGCACTCGGCGCGAACCGGCGGCGAGATCTTCGACGCGCCGCCGCTCGCGCCACCAACGGTGAGCTCATGGTCGGCCTCGACCATTCCTGGCCGACAGCCGTCCTGGTCATGTTCGAGTGGAACGGGAGCATGTGCACGCCGACCCGGAGCCGGACACCACCATCAGGCCCGCACCTGGACTCACTGGAACAGATATGGCAGCGGTTCGCACCAGGTGCGTTCGAGTTGGTCGTAGCGAGGACAGACCGGGAGATTCCGTGCTCGGCCCGGTGCTCGGCCCGGTGTAAGAGCCGTCGGGCGTCCGGCTCGGAGCGGTGGGGCTGCGGTTGTTCGCCTGCCACAGGTGCTGCCCGAGCGTCCCGGTCGATTGCGACGATGCCGGACCGAGCGCGGTCCCAGACCGATCTGGTGTGCCCGGCCGCCGAGGCGGTGTTGCAAGACCGGCCCGGACTGGTTGCCCGGCTGCAGCCGGCGGGCTGTGACCCGTTCGTATGGCGGTCGGACGTGGGATCGGGATGTCGATCGAATACTGCCGACGGGCAGAGCTGCGGCGGGCTCGCCGAGATCCTGACTCGGCAGGGTCCACAGCTCGTCAGGTCGGTGCACTGGCGGGCCGCCACGGCTTTACGCACGAGACTCCCTGGGAAGCCGTGGTGTTGCCGGTGACGGGACACGCGGTACGGCAGAGGCGGGATCGAAGCCCGCGAAGGCCAGCCCGATGACGAAGCCCGCGACCTCCTCAAGCTGACGGACGCGATCAAGCGAGCCCAGTACGGCCGGTACCCCGCCGACATCGCGAACCAGCTCAGAGACCACTTCCAGCGCGGCCGGATCGTCGCCGCACATCGCCACCGTCACCGGTCGCTCGTTCTGGCCGGGCGCCCTGGTCCACTGCTCGGCCGCGAACAGGTGGAAGGCTTTGACGACATGTGCTCCCGGAGCGAGTACGGCGATCCGCTCCGCCATCGCCTCGTCGCGGCCGGTCAGCAGCACACCGACGCCATGCTCGACGGCATTCGTGGGATCGATCAACGGGGTCCCGTCCAACGAGCCCTCGGACGCTCCCGCGCTTCGCAGCATCTCATCGACGCCGTCCCACAACACCGCGAGCAGAACCGCGTCCCGTCCAGTGACCGCCTCACGCGGCGCGACAGCGCGTACGCCTCGGCCGAGCCGATCAGCAAGCCTCTGCGCCTTAGCCTGCGAGCGGCCCCCGATCACCAGCTCGTGTCCCGCGCGCGCCCAGCCCCCTCCCAGCGCCTCGGCCAGCGTTCCGGTTCCCAGGATGCCGATCCGCATCATCTCTCCCTCTCGAGCATTGATCGTTGCGGCGGCCACGGTAGTAAGGCCGTTACGCACCGATCGGTGCCTGACGAACGCACGACAATGGAGGTCGAGATGAACGATCACGAAGCACACTGCTATGAACTGGTCGCCGATTGCCGCCTGCGTGCGGCCGTCGACCTCTTCACCCACACATGGGATCCCGTCGTGCTCGCGGCCCTACGCTCACGTCCACATCGACGCCGCGAACTACGCACCGCGATCGGCGGCATCAGCGACAAGGTGTTGACCGAGACGTTGCAGCGCTTGCTCGCCAACGGCCTGGTCGACCGGCGGGCCTACTCCACGGCCCCGCCTCGTGTCGACTACAGCCTGACCGCCCTGGGCAGGAGCCTGGTCGATGGTCCGATGAAGGCACTCGGCCGGTGGATCCTCGAGCACGGTGACGAACTTCTCGATGCCCAAGAACGCGCTGCACGGACGCGACCGGCGCCCGGGTGACCGCAACGATCGTCCCGCAGACCACCACAATCCACGATAGAGCGCTCTCATGCTTCATGCCCCGCCCCATGAACACCGGCGGCGCCATCCGATAGTGCAGAACGGAGGCGGAAGAGCGGTAGGCGCGACCGCCTGCCGGCGATCCACTTCGGCAGGCTTATCGGCTCAGGCCGAACAAGGCACCGGAAGATTGTCAGGGCGTGTCGGGGACGGCATCAGAGCGCGTCTTGCGTAGGTCGGTCAAGCGATCGCCGGTGAGGTCATATCTGAGGGTGCAGACGATCGCGACGGACATGAGAATGGCCGGGGCGAGGGCACCGCCGATGACGATGGCGTCGATCGCGCTGTCCGGCTGTGCGACCGGCTCATCGGGCTCGGAAGAGATGAAACCGGCCGCGGCGAGGATCCAGCCCAGCACCAGGGCGCCGAGGGCCAGCATCACGGTCTCGATCGCGGTCCACAGCCCCGTGAACACACCGGCGCGGCGCTTACCCGAGCGCAACTCGTCATAGATCAGGGTGTCGGCCAGCATCGAGAGTTGCAGCAGTTGAATTCCGGCGTAGCCCACCCCCATCACCATGACGCACACGTGAGCGTAGAGCGATCCGAACGTCTGAGTGAGCCCCAGCCCCATTCCACCGACCATGAACAGGAGGCTGGAGACCGCCATGCTGGCACGCTTGTCGAACCTGCGCGACACCCGTACCCAGGCGGGCATCAGCACCACCATCGGCCCGATCAGTGCGAGGAAGAGGGTGGTGACCGCGCTGGTGTTCTCAAGGACGTAGGAGGCGAAGTACGGGGCACCCGCCAGCATGATCCCCGCAGCGAGCATCTGCATCGCGCTCAGCGCGACCAGGAGCAGGAACGGGCGGTTGCCACGCGCCGCCGCCAGTTGCCCGCGCAGGCCGACATGCTCGGCCTCGGACCGACGGATCTGTGGCGCCTCACCCGTGCCGAAGAAGGTGCCCACCATCGCGACGAGAAGCACAAGGCCGATCACCAGGGCCATCAGCCGGTAGCCGGCGAACGTGGGCTCGCCGCCGTCGATATTGACCAGCGCGGGGGCCAGCCCGCCGGACAGGAGGATCGCCAGGCCCAGGAAGCCGATCCGCCAGGTCAGCAACGCCGACTGCTCGTGATAGTCGTCGGTCATCTCGGCGGGCATCGCCTTGTACGGAACCTCGAAGAGCGCGAACGCCGTGGCGGCGAGGAAGAAGCAGCCACCCACGTACAGGGCGGCGGGCGCTCCCGTGACCGGGCTCCCTGCGAAGGTCAGGACGAAGGCGGGCGGCAGCAGGATCCCGCCCGCGAGGATGTAGGGCCTCCGCGCTCCGTGGCGGGAGACCGTGCGGTCCGACAGCCGCCCGACATAGGGGTTGATGAACAGATCCCACGCCTTGGGAAGGAAGACCGCCAGCCCCGCCAACCCCGCGGGGACACCGAGGGCGTTCGTCATGTAGTAGAGCAGCAGCAGCCCAGGAACGGTGTTGAAGGTACCGGCGCCGAACGAGCCGATGCCGTAGCCGACGCGCAGCGAGCGGGGCAAGGAGGCCGAAGGCATGCGCTATTAGAACCTGTTTCGGTCCGTGAGCGGAAGCCTGAGATCCACGAGCGTCCCACCCGGCTCTCACGCCTGCCGGCGAGCGCGCCTTCGCTGCCGTCGGTTCCGCGCGGATACCGACCCTCAGAGCCAGCGTGATCGACACATGCGGCAAGCCTTTCAGGACGACCCACCTGGTCCCGCGGACAGGTGTCAGGCAGCGCCGATACTGCTTCGGGCCGAAGCTAGGGGGATAGTCCGATCCGGTAGAGCGCCGACGCCGCGAATCCGGGGAGCGGCCGGTTCCGGGGGATCGGGAACGCGGTTGCGTTGATCTCCTCGGCATGGTCGCGTGCCTCGGCGAGTCTCCGCAGCGCGGCATCGGGCAACCGGTCGCCGAGCCGGAGCGCGAGAGCGACGGCCGCGGTGAGCCGAACGCCCCGGGCCCTGGCGGCGAGCAAGGCCGTCAATCGGTTGTCGATCGCCGGTTCGCCGGGGGTGAGATGGCCGAGGCTGAGATTGGCGCTCGCGCGTGCCATCTCGTGTCCCTCGGCCTCGGGAATCCCCATCAGCCGGGAGAGCCGGGGCCGGGTGGCAGGGAACCGGACCAGCAACTCGGCTGCCCGTGCCGCGATCAGCGGATCAGGATCATGGGTCCAGGCGGCGTTGATGGTGGCTGACGCGGTATTGCCGTTGTGTGTGACGTCGTCCGTCATGCAGACACGGGACGCCTGAAGCGGCGCGCCCCTTTCCATCGACCGGGCGGCCCTCGGGCCGCTTTGGGATCGGGGCGGCGCTCTTCACGCGCGGGGCGGGCGGCGGTCGTGCCCGCAGAGGTCAGCCGGCCTGGCGGAAGGACGATGCGCGGACGGCCAGGCGGTCGCGCAGGAGCCCGATGGCCTCGGGCAGGGTTGGGGCGGCGGCCTGGGCGCGGAGCCTGCGGCCGTCGATCGCGACGACGGCTTGGGCCAGGGCCGGGCGGGGCAGCGTCTCGTCGGCGACCACGCTGAGGGTCAGGGAGGCCGAGCCGATCTGACCGGAGACACCGGTCAGTGCGCTGTGGAGGGCTTCCTCGGCGGCCGCGATCTCGGCGTCGGTGACCCGGCCGGAGGTGAGAAAACGGACTTCCAGCAGTTCCTTGGTGGTCGAGTGCATGATTCCCCCAGGTCCGCGTACTGATCACCAGAGGGCACCATCCGGTCGAGCGCATCCGGCGCTTGCGCGAGCCGCGGGAGCCGCGCGAGCCGCGCACACCCACACCGCGCACACCACGAGCACCGCACGCCGCGGGTACCGCTGCACCACGGCGCCCTGCTACCGCGAGCACTGCGGGCACCGCACGTACCACAGCACTGTGAGCACGGCATATGCCGGTAACACCGCCTGCATCGCGCCCTGCGTGCGCCGCGAACTCGCGGGAATCGCGAGCCGCTGGAACCTGCGGTGGCTGTGGCGCCGCGGGTGCGGTTTGCGGTCGCGGGCCGGATGGGTCCTCTTTGTCCTTAATAGGAAACTCCCATCGCGGTTCCGATCGTTCGCGAGTCGGGGGAGAGCTTCATCACGCGTCCCAGACGGGCACGGCAAGCGCAGTAGTGAGGGAAAACTACCTGCGCAGTCACACGAGTCCCCGTAGACTGGTCAGCAACATCACACACGCGCTCCCGTCACTGCGTGTGATCGCCCGCCTTTACCACAGTTGCTCGCTCGTGACGAGAGCGGGATTTTCAGTCTTCCCAAATAGGGGCATCCATCCTCTAGCATGGTGCGGTGCCGTTCGGCTGTGCGAACGGTCCCTTCGACTGGCTGGTGACCCCTTGCCCCAGGATTCAGCTGTGCCGATGCCGCCGACCGTGAACGAATCGGTCGATGACCGGCTCGTGAGCTACCCGCCCCGTGGCGGGCCGACCGTCCTGCGCATCCTGCTCGGCGCTCATCTGCGGCGGCTGCGCGAGAAGAGCGGGCTGTCCACCGAGGAGGCGGGTTACGAGATCCGCGGCTCCCACTCGAAGATCAGCCGGATGGAGCTCGGCCGGGTCGGGTTCAAGGAGCGGGACGTCGCCGACCTGCTGACCCTGTACGGCGTCGACGACCCGGTGGAGCGGGATTCGCTGCTGGAGCTGGCCAGGGAGGCGAACACTCCCGGCTGGTGGCACCGTTACGGCGACGTGCTGCCCGGCTGGTTCGAGACCTACCTGGGGCTTGAGGGCGCCGCGACGCTGCTGCGGACGTTCGAGGTGCAGTTCGTGCCCGGGCTGATGCAGACCGAGGACTACGCTCGCGCGGTCGTGCGGCTCGGATACGCCGAGGCCGAGGCGTCCGATGACGAAGTGGAGCGCCGTGTCCGGCTGCGCATGACCCGGCAGGAGCGGTTCACCGAGCCGTCCGCGCCGACCCTGTGGGCGGTGCTGGACGAGGCGGTGCTGCGCCGTCCCCTCGGGGGCCGAGAGGTGATGCGCGACCAGATCCAGCATCTGATCGACATGACCTCGATGCCCAACGTGACGCTGCAGATCGTCCCGTTCGGCGCGGTGGAGCAGGTCGCCGTGGGCGGGCCGTTCACCATCCTGCGGTTCTCCGAGCCCGGCCTGTCGGACGTCGTCTACATGGAGCAGCTCACCAGCGCGCTGTACCTGGACAAGCCCACCGACGTCGACATCTACATGCGGACCATGAACAGCCTGTGCATCGCGGCCACCCGGCCGGACGACACGGTGCCGTTCCTGAAGCAGATCATGGACGAGATCTGATCCGTGCCGCCCGGTCGGTCCTTTCCAGGGCCATCGTCGCCGCGTCGCGGGTATCCGCTGGCCGGATGCGGACTTGACGGCGGTCCGAGGGCGCCCTCGGACCGCCTGTCAGACCCGCCACGGTGAGTGCTCGTACCGGAGGTGGTGGACGTGTGCGGGCTCAGGCGTGGGCGGTCGCCAGGGGCGCCAGTGACCTCCACTCGCCCAGCGGGAGCGCGTCCCTGTTGTGGGTGATGACCTGGATCGTGACGTGGTCCGCGCCCGCGTCGAAATGCTCGGTGAGGCGGCGGTCGACCGCGTCCAGGTCCCCCAGGGCGAAGACCGAGTCGATGAGGCGGTCGCTGCCCGTGCCCGCGAGGTCGTCCTCGCTGAAGCCGAGCCGCAGCAGGCTTCTGGTGTAGTTGGGGAGGCGCAGGTACATCGCCAGGTGCTCGCGCGCCGCCGAGCGGGCGCTGTCGAGATCGCGGTCGAGGACGACCTTGAGCTCCGGGGCCAGCAGCGGGCCTGATCCGAGGATCTCGCGAGCGCGCCGCGTGTGCTCCGGGGTGACGAGATACGGATGGGCCCCGGCGGCACGGTCGCGGGCGGCCTCCAGCATCTTGGGGCCCAGCGCCGCCAGGACACGGCGTCCGGCCGGGGAGCCCGCCGCGTCTAGGCGGTCCACGTAGTCGATCATCTTCTCGTAGGGGCGGCCGTACCGGTCACCGACCAACGGGGCGTGGCTGACGCCCAGCCCGAGGACGAAGCGTCCGGGATGATCCTGGTCGAGTTTCGCGGCCTGCTCCGCGACCGCCTCGGGCTCGTGCTGCCAGATGTTCAGGATCCCCGTCGCCACGACCATGCGGGACGTCGCCTCCAGCAACGGAACCGCGTCCTCGACACCCGGGCCGCCACCCAGCCACGTGGCGGCGTACCCGAGTTCCTCGAGTTCCGCCGCCGCTTCGGCGTTGCGCGTGCGGTCGCCGGAACGCAGACCGATGCTCCACACTCCCAGCCGCCCGATGTCCATCGCTACCTCCCGTTATCGATCGCCACCGCAACGCTGCAGCTGGCTCCGGCGCTCATTCCCCGGCGATCGCCCGCCGACTCCCCCTGCCCGTCTCAAGATCCACTCCCGTCCTTCTATTCCACTTCTCGCGTGCCGATTCCCGACACGTACCGCATCCCCCGCAGCCGACACACCGGGAGACGGCGTTCAGTGAGGTCGTTCGGGTTTGTCCAGGAGTCGCTCGTCTCGGCTGTGGTTCGTCCCGGAGCTCCGGCTGGAACACGTCGCGCGGACGTGTCGCGCAGGTCGCTGCTTGTTGGTTTTTGCGGGGTTTGTTCTCCTGTGGTCGTTGACCGGGGTGGTGGTCAGGCGTCGTGTTCGGGGGGGTTGAGGAGTCGGTCGTTTCGGCTGCGGCTGGTTCCTCGGAACTCGGCTATGACCGCGCCGTCGGGGACGCGTCGAACGGTCACGTCGTAGAGGCCGCTGCGGCCGAAGCGGGTGCGTTCGGTTGCCAGGGCCTCCAGGAGGTCGCCGGTGTAGGCGGGGGCCACGAAGGTGATGTCGGCGGCCGCCGCGACGGTGACGCGGTCGTGGGTGTTGCAGGCGTACGCGAAGGCGGAATCGGCGAGCAGGAACACGTAGCCGCCATGAGCGAGGCCGTGGCCGTTGACCATCGTGTCGGTGACGCGCATGCGCAGGCGGGCCTGGCCTGGGCCGATCTCGACGATCTCCATGTCGAGGTCGATGGCCACGTGGTCCCGTTCGCTCATCGTCTCGGCGCAGCGCCGCGCGACGTCCTCGGGAGTCATGGTGCGTGCTCCGTCCGGCGCGGCGATACGGGGGCCGGCTTGTTCGTCATCGGCATCGGTTCAGGGTATTGATCATTTCCCGGGAGGGAAGAGTGCCCGGCGGTCCGTGGTTGTCCCGAGGGGGCGTCCCGCCCCTCTCCCCCAGAGAAGACGAAGGAAGACGATGGCAGACATGCTGTTCGGGCAGGAGCACGTCGAGCGTTACCAGGCGACGGACGGAGCCGTGGGGCACGAGTGGCAGGGCACCACGGTCTTGCTGCTCACGACGACCGGGCGACGCACCGGCAAGCCCTACACCACGCCGCTGATCTACCAGAAGGACGACGGCGGCAACCCCATCGTGGTGGCGTCCCGGGGCGGCAGCCCGAAGCATCCCGACTGGTACGAGAACCTGGTGGCCAACCCGGAGGTGCGGGTGCAGATCCACGGGGAGAAGTTCACCGCGCGGGCGCGCACCGCGGGCCCGGACGAGAAGCCGGCGCTCTGGAAGAAGATGGCGGCGACCTGGCCGGCTTTCGACGAGTACCAGACCAAGACGAACCGCGAGATCCCTGTCGTGATCCTGGAGCGCGTCTGATACGCCCGAGCGCGGGGCCACCCATCGGGGTGGCCCCGTTTCGTTGGCCGCCCACGGGTGGATCGTGTGGATTCACCTTCCCGTGACGGGTGGGGGCGTGTAGCGTTCGGGGGGAACATGCGTTCGACCACTCGAAGCCACCGGGGTGCTGACGTGCCGACGTCACAGGGCACTGGCGACGACGAGCCGCCGCCGCGACTGCTGAAGCGCTGGGGGATCGCCGATCCGGCGCCGCCGCGACCGATCGGGCGGCACCGGTGGCGGGTGGACTCCGAGGCCGGGTCGTACCTTCTCAAGGAGTACGCGGCGGCCGAGCGCCGCAGGGTCCTGTTCGAGCACACGGTCACGGCCGCGTTGGACGCCACGGGTCTGCCGGTGCTCGCGCCCATCGACGCCGTGCGCGGTGGACGGACGATCGTCACCGCGCAGGGGCGTCTCTTCGCGCTCTACCCGTGGGTGACGGGACGGCGGCGCGGCGGGCTGGAGCTGACGTTCGGGCAGTGCGAGCGGCTGGGCGCGCTGCTCGGTGAGCTGCACGCGGCGATGGACCGCCTGACCTCCCCCGTCCAGCAGAGCCTGCTGGTTCCGACGCCGCGCGCGTGCGACGCGATGTCCGCGATCGACGGGATGCTCGCCACCCTTCCTCGGGACGGGCGGGGCAACGACTTCGCCGCGCTCACCGAGCGGCGCCTGCTGGAACGGCGTGCGCTGCTCGCGGAGCTGGCCGATCACCAGCCGCCGGAGACCGATGTCAGCACGGTCGGTCACCTGCACGGGGCGTTCCACGAGGGCAATCTGCGTTACGGCGGGGCGGGGAACGTGACGGCGGTGCTGGGCTGGGGGTCGATGACGACCGGGCCGGTCGCGGGTGAGGTCGTCCGCTCGGCGGCGCTGCTGTTCGCGTGCGACGACGAACGCGGGCTCGACCTCGACCGCGTGACGTCGTTCGTGCGGGGTCACCGTTCGACGTTCCCCTTGGACGCGGGGCAGATCCAGGCCGCCGTCCACCGGGAGTGGTGGGAGCGGCTGTGCGATGTGGCCCCTCTGCGTCACCGTTACCTGGGCGAGGAGGGCCCGGGGGCGTCGGGGGCCGCCGCGGCCCTGGTGAGCTGGTGGTCGGCCCATCTCGAGCTGACGCTGGACGTCTTCGCGGCCCCGTACACCGACGTCCCGGTGGAGACGCCGGGCGGGAGCCCTGCCTACGGCTGACCCCTGGCCCTTGGTTGCCTTGATGACGCGCGGGCAATGGAGTAGCGTCGCCGGGGCATTTGGACTGTTCATTCCAGAAAGGACGCGATCATGGCCACCATCGCGCTGCTCGGCACGGGGATCATGGGAACGGCGATGGCACGCAATCTGGTGCGGCACGGCTTCGACGTGCGGGTCTGGAACAGGACGCGGTCCCGCGCGGAACCGCTGGCCAAGGACGGCGCCACCGTGGCGGACTCCCCCGCCGGCGCCGTCGAGGGCGCCGACGTCGTCATCACGATGCTGCTGGACGGCGACGCCGTCCTGGCCGCGATGCGCGACGCCGCGCCCGCGTTGCGTTCCGGGCAGGTCTGGGCGCAGATGAGCACGGTCGGCGTGGCGGCGCTGGAGCCGCTGACGGCGCTGGCGGCCGAGCACGGGCTGCTCTTCGTGGACGCGCCGGTCCAGGGCACCAAGCAGCCCGCCGAGCAGGGCAAGCTGGTGATCCTCGCGGCCGGTCCGGAGGAGGCGCGGGAGGCGCTCGCGCCGGTGTTCGAGGTGCTCGGCGGGAAGACGCTCTGGGTGGGCGAGGACGGCGCGCGGGGCAACGGCACCCGGCTGAAGATGGCCACGGTCGGCTACGGGATCGCGCTCACGACGATCGTGGCCGAGGCGCTCGCGCTGGTGAAGGGCCTGGGACTGGACGCCGCGCGGTTCGCCGAGGTGGTCTCCGGCGGGCCGATGGACAGCGCGTACCTGCAACTGAAGATGAAGGCGATCCGGGACGGCGACTTCGAGCCCAGCTTCGCCCTGCGCAACGCGGAGAAGGACACCCGTCTCATCGGCGAGGCCGCCCGTTCGGCGGGGATCCGTGTGGACATGATCGACGCGGCCGGTGAGCGCTTCCGCCGCGCCATCGCGCAGGGACACGGCGACGAGGACATGGCCGCCACCTACTTCGCGGGCTTCTCCGACGGCGAGGGCTGATCCCGTCTGGAGCGGTCAGCCGGGGTCCGTGCCGGGGGTGGTGCCGCTGGGAGTGGCCAGGTGGGTGAACGAGCCGCCGATCACGCGGACGTCCCGCGGGTCCTCCCGGCGGGCCCGCAGTTCGACGATGGCGCCGTTCGGGATCGTCCAGACCCGGGCGAACGCGTAGAAGGCGGCCATCGCCGCGGCGTCCGGGTCGGTGATCCCGGTCGACAGCGACCACAGCAGCGCGCGCATGAAGAGGCCGTGGGTGAACACGGCGATCAGGCCGTCCCCCTGCCGCGCCATCCGCTCCCTGAGGTCGCACGTGCGGGCGATCAGTTGCTTGAACGACTCGCCGTCGCCGCTGCCGGTGTACGCGGGGTCGCGGCGCGCCCAGTACGCGAGGGCGTGCGGGCGGCGTTGCTCGTTGGTCGAGCCCCGCCGGTGCTTGTCGCCGAGGAAGGTGAACTCATGGACGGGCCATACCTCGTACGGGACGTCCGGGAAGCGTTCCCTGGTCGGCCGCGCCGTCTGGCGGGCGCGCTCGAACGTGGAGCTCACGATCAGGGCCGGCGGTTCGGTGAACGCGGCGGCCACCTGGGCCGCCTGGGTGCGGCCGAGGGCGGTGAGCGGCGCCGTGCCCGGGCCCTGGGTGGGCAGGCCCGCGTTGGACTCGCTCTGCCCGTGCCGGATCAGCCAGGCCCGCGGGCCCACCGCATCGACCATGAGGCACAGGCTGCCATGCTCGTGTGCCGGACCGGTAGGCCGTCCCTTTCACGGCCGGGACGGCGGCATGGAGACGGCGGCATGGAGATGATGGCGGCATGGAGATTCTGAGTGGCCGCGTCCTCTTGCGGCCCGCCGACGCCCGCCGCGCGCAGCACTTCTACCGTGATGTCCTCGGTCTCGCCGTGTACCGGGAGTTCGGCCCGCCCGAGAGCCCGGGTGTGGTGTTCTTCATGGGCTCGGGGTTCCTGGAGGTCTCCGGTCACGGCTCCGGCGAGGACAGTGGCGGGACGGTGCTGTGGATGCAGGTCCGGGACGTCCGGGCCGAGCACGAGCGGCTCGCGGCCGCGGGGGTGCGGGTGACCCGCGAGCCCCGGACCGAGCCGTGGGGGCTCATCGAGATGTGGCTCGAGGATCCGGACGGCGTCAAGATCGTTCTCGTCCAGATCCCCGAAGACCACCCGCTCCGCCGCGACCAGCGGCGCTGACGGTGCCGGTCAGACGTGCGGTGCCTCGGTGGGACGGGAGACGCTCGACACGAACTCGGCGATCTTGTCCTCGGACAGGTTCCGGGCCAGGTCCGCCTCACTGATCATGCCCACCAGGCGCTTGTTCTCCAGGACGGGGACGCGGCGGATCTGGTGGCGGGACATCAGGTCCACCACCGTGTCGGCGTCGTCGGCGGCGTCGACGGAGTACAGTTGCCCCTCCACGGCCTGCCCGGCGGTGATCTGACCCGGGTCGCGTCCTTCGGCGCAGCAGCGGATGACGATGTCGCGGTCGGTGATGATGCCGTGCAACCGGTCGTCCTCGCCGCAGACGGGTACCGCGCCGACGTCCAGGTCGCGCATCATCCGCGCGGCGTCCGTCAGGGTCTGGTTCTCGCCGACGCATTCGACACCGGGGTGCATGATGTCGCGTGCCGTGGTCATGGAATCTCCCTTCGGCGCTGTCGCATCACCCCCACAATTCCGCATAAGTCGTACATGCCGTGCAAAGCGGGCGCCACGAGTCGTCCCCTGACGGCAAAGCCTTCTCCGCGGTTCCCACGCGTTCCGGCCACAACACACGCGACACGCGCGACACGCGAAACTGGAAAATACTGGAACTGACTGGAAGCTCCTGTACTCTCACCCGCATGTCCACGTCCCCCGGCCTGCCTTCCCCTGAGGCGCTGGAGGCGCGTATCGCCGACCTGCGCGCCGCGGTGCGGCGGGCCATGGCCAAGGGCGACCGGGCCAGGGCGCGCGAACTCAGGGCCGAGCTGCGGCGCGCCGAGCACGCCTGGGACGAGGCCGTTCTCGGAGAGAACCCCGCCGACGCCGGCGAGCGCGACCGCGCGCCCGCCGGTGGACGCGCGGCGGAGCGTGGTCTGGTCCCCGTACGCGAGCAGGTGCACCAGGCGCTGACGCTCCTCGGCGTTCCCGCCGCGCCCAAGCTGATCGGCTCGGTGTACGCGGCGTTCTTCCCCGGCGAGATCGCCGGGGCCAAGCTGACCAGCCTGCGGCGTGACGAGGAACGCTCCTTCCGCACCGCGCCCTACTCGCGGCCGTACTACCTGTGCGCCGCCCTCACCGCCGACCTGCTGGCACCGGCCCGCGGGCTGATCACGGTGAGCACGTGGCCGCTGGAGCAGCGCGTGGTCGGGCCGCTGAGCGCGCGCACCGACTTCCTGTACGCCGCGCTGCGGGTCGCCGAGCACGCGGGCCGTGGCGGCGCGCCGTCCCCGGACGTGCAGCGGCTGCTGTGGCGGTTCGCGTCCAACATCCCCGGGACGCCGGGTGACTCCGCCGCGACCGTCGATCCCGCGGCTCTGGCGGACGCCGCGCGCGCCGAGCTGGAGGTGCACAAGGAGACCGATGGCCTGCACCGGCGCGAGGCCGCCGAACGCGCTCGCACTCAACTGGACGAGGCCGAGTGCCTGTTCGGCTCCCGCCTCCGCGCGATGCGGGCGGTTTCCTCCGGCGACGCGGCGCCCGCTCCCGCGGGCCCCTCGCCGGGTTCCGGCCGCACGCTGACTTCCCTTTCCGGCACACGTCGCGGTGGCTCCGCCGGCTCCACACGCGGCGGCGCCTCTCGCATACCCCGCAAGGCAGGCTCCCCGGCTTCCCCGGAGGGCCGGCCGCCGAGCGCCACCGACAAGGACGACCGATGACCGACACCGCACTGGATCTCGACCTGGAACGGTTGCGCGGCGGTGCCACGCCCCGCAATCACGACGCCCGCACCATCGCCGCGCTGACCGCCAATCCGGGGTGCGCGCGGCGCGGGGTGATGGACGCCGCCGGGGTGGACAAGGACGCCCTGGCACGGGAGCTGGGATTCCCGTCGCCGTTCGGGCAGTCGCAGTTCGCGATCACGCGGGGCAACGCGTTCGAGGCGCAGGTGAAGGCGGACGGGTGCGCCGAGCTGCTCACCCTGCTGCGCGACCGGCTCGGCTTCACGCTGCCCGAGGTCGCCTACGACGACCTGGAGGTCGTGGGCGGGAACGAGGGCCGGGAGCTGCGGCACGCGCGCACCCGGCGGCTGCTGGCCAGGGCGCTGGAGTCCGGCGACGGGACGCTGTTCGACCATCCGCTGCTCCGCTTGGAGATCGCGGGCCGGACGGCCTACCTGGAGCCCGACGTGATCGCCTTCCAGCTCGCCGGGAGACTGCACGTGATCGAGATCAAGTCGTTCGCGGTCGTGGACGGGCAGGCCGAGCCCGAGCAGGTCGCCGCGGCGGCCCGGCAGTCCGCGGTGTACGTGCTCGCGCTGCGCCGGCTGGCCGAGGAGCTGGGACACGCCGCCGACAGGGTGGCGCACGAGGTGATCCTGGTGTGCCCGGAGAACTTCTCCAACCGTCCCACCGCCACGCCGCTGGACGTCCGGCCGCAGCTCGCGGTGCTGGAGCGGCAACTGGCGCGCCTCACCCGCGTCGACCGGATCCTCGCCGAGCTGCCCCCGGACCTGACGTTCGCGCCCGGCGAGAAGCTGCCCGGGTCGGTGCGTGCGGTCGAGGCCCGGTACGCGCCGGAGTGCATGTCCACCTGCGAGATGGCGTTCTTCTGCCGTGACGAGGCGCGGTCCTGCGGCGCCACCGGCACGCTGGGCCGTTCGGTGCGGGACGACCTCGGCGGCGTCGACTCCATCGCGACCGCGCTGGCGCTGGCCGACGGTTCGCTGGACCCGTCCGCCGACCTGGCCGAGACGGCGTCGCAGCTGCGCACCGCGCACCGCCTGCGCCACGAGGTGCTGGACGGTGCCGCATGAGCGGGCGCATCAGGACACGCGGAGCCGGGCACCGCCGCACGAGGCGCGTGACGTGAGCGTACTGTCCTCGCTGGCGCAGCTTGAGGCGGCCGCCACCGGGCGGGCGCAGCCGCTGGCGACGGTGCGGCACTGCCATCTGACGGACGCGCCGCTGGTGATGATCCCGTTGAAGCTCGCCGGTGAGGCCGCGGCGCCGCTGGCGGTGATGCTGGGCACGGACCGGGACGATCCCCTGCTGCTGGCCGTCCCGCAGCCGCGCAACCGCGACCTGCGGTTCTCGTTCGCGGCCGAGCTGGCCAAGCCGGTGCTCAACCATGTCGAGGTCGGCCGCGGCGACGTCGAGGAGCTGCCGCCGGGCAAGGACGGCGAGGAACGCATCCGCTACGGGGACGCGCCGCAGCTGCTGGTCCCCAACCGGGGCGGTGTGGCGTTCCTGCGGCTGCTGGGCCGGTCGACGCGGTTCCGGCGGACCGAGGGCCCGTACGCGGTGGACCCGGCGGTGCCGGTGCTGGGCCGCTGGCTGACCTGGTTCGCCGACCGCAACGACCATCCGGGCTCGTCGCTGCTGATGGCGATGACCGACGCGCTGCGGCTGCACTGGGCGACCGGGCAGAGCGCCCTGGAGGACGGGAACCTGGCCGCGCTGATGGGCTGGGTCGATCCGCCCGAGGGGATGGACGGCCCGGCCGCGGCGGCGCGCGCCGAGGATCCGGTGGCCTGTCCCCCGGCCGGCCCCGCGACCGACCCGTCCTTCGACAACGAGGTGCTGGCCCCGGCGATCGCCGCCTACGACCGGTCCGGAGGCGATCCGCGCGCCGAGGAACGGATCCGCAGGGCGCTCGCGAGCCAGCTCAGGCCGACCTGGGACCTGATGTGGCGTGCCGTGGACGTGCTGCGCGCGCTGCCGCCCGGCGCGAGCGTCCCGTACCGGTGGGAACGCGACCGCGACGCGTTCACCTACTACCACCAGACGTTCGGCGAGGCGTACCCGCAGGCACGCCGCGACCCGCCGGTGCGGGCGGCGCGGCGGCTGCACGACCTGGAACGCGCGCAGGAGGGCTACGACGCGCAGCGCGCCTTCGACGACCCGCTGGTGATGGCCGAGCAGCGGCTCGCCGGGCAGGCGTTCGGCGGCACGGTGGTCGACAGCGACCCGACACGGCTGGACGAGACGGGCAAGCGCCCCAAGCTGCGTCCGCGGCTGCGGGTCCGCACCGACGATCCGGTACGGCTGGAGCCCGGCACCCCGGTGTGCTCGGCGGCCCGTCCCGCCCTCAAAGGACGGATCGTCGGCGCGGAGGACGGCACGGTGCTGGTGGAGCTGACCGGCGGGATGGGACGCAAGCTCGTGCCCGAGCCGGGCGTCGTCCCGGAGGCCGGGGAGCGGGTGGTGTTCACCTCGCGGATGGCGGACGGGTTCGGGGCGGCGAGGTTCCCCGACAAGGAGGACACGCCGTGGACGCACGGCGGCCCGCCCGAGGAGTACGTGCCCAGTGACGAGGACGCGGCGGAGGAGTGGTCATGACGCACGCGATGCGCGATCCCGGTGATCGCGGGTTCGATCCGGCGGCGGCCGCGGCCGAGGCCGTCGATGGTGTGCTGGCCGACCTGGACGGCGGCGCGCACCGCGGCGTGGTCGTGGACTCGCCGCCGGGCGCGGGCAAGTCGACGCTGGTGGTGCGGGCCGCCGCCGAGCTCGCGGGGGCGGGCGAGCGGCTGCTGATCGTCGCGCAGACCAACGAGCAGGTCGACGACCTGATCGACCGGATCGCCGTGCGGCATCCCGATCTCGGGCTGGGACGGCTGTCGGCGTCCACGTACTCGATCTCCGAGCGGGTGCTGGCGCATCCGGCGGTGAAGGTCGCGACGAAGGCCGAGCAGCTCGCCGACACCCCGGTCATCGTCGCGACGGCCGCGAAATGGGCGACGCTCGGCGAGGGCTCCTGGCCGTGGGCGATCGTGGACGAGGCGTACCAGATGCGGTCGGACATGCTGCTGCGCATCGCGGGGCGGTTCGAGCGCGCGCTGTTCGTGGGCGATCCGGGGCAGCTCGACCCGTTCTCCACGGTCGAGGTCGAACGGTGGGCGGGGCTGTCGTGGGACCCGATGCGCAGCGCGGTGTCGGTCCTGCTCGCGCACAATCCCGGGCTGCCGCTGCACCGCCTGCCGGTGTCGTGGCGGCTGCCCGCCTCGGCCGCGCCCGTGGTGTCGGAGGCGTTCTACCCGTTCACCGGGTTCCGGTCGGGCACGGGGCCGGGCGACCGCCGGCTGGAGTACGCGGCGCGCGGCATGGGAACCAGTTACGACCGGGCCCTGGACGAGGCGGCCGCGTCCGGGTGGGCGCTGTACGAACTGCCCGCGCGGCACACGCCGCGGACCGACGCCGAGGCGGTCCAGGCCACCGCCGCGCTGGCGGTACGGCTGTTGCAGCGCGGGCCCATCGCGCATGCGGAGAACGGGTCGGGGCCGGTCACCGCCGACCGGGTCGCGATCGGCGCGGCGCACCGCGACCAGGTCGCCGCGATCCGCGCCGCCCTTGGCCCGCACGGCGAGGGCATCACGGTCGACACCGCGAACCGGTTGCAGGGACGCGAGTACGACGTCACGGTCGTCCTGCACCCGCTGTCGGGACGCCGTGACGCGACCGCGTTCCATCTGGAGTCGGGACGGCTGTGCGTGCTGACCTCGCGTCACCGGCACGCCTGCGTGGTCGTCGCGCGGGCCGGGATCCCCGAGCTGCTGGACGCCCATCCGTCCACCGAGCCGGTGCATCTGGGCGTCCCGGTGAAGTTCCCGGACGGGTGGGAGGCCAACCAGTCCGTGCTGGCGCACCTGTCGCGGCACCGCGTCCCGGCGCACGCCTGAGGCTCAGCCGCCCGCGGTGGCGGTCCAGCGGCCGTTGTGCCGGGCGATCGCGATGGGGTGGTCGAAGCATGCGCTGACGAGCTCGGTCGTCAGGACGTCGTCGGTGGGCCCGGACGCCAGCACGGCACCGTCGCGCAGCAGCAGCGCGTGCGTGGTGCTGGTGGGCAGTTCCTCCAGATGGTGGGTGACCAGGACGCTGGTGAGGTCCGGCCGTTCGGCGCGCAGCTCGTCGAGGGCGGACAGCAGGAGTTCGCGCGCGGCCACGTCCAGGCCGGTGGCGGGCTCGTCCAGGAGGAGGAGCCGGGGCTCGGGCATCAGCGCGCGGGCGATCAGCGTCCGGCCGCGCTCGCCCTGGGACAGCTCGGGCCAGCGTGACCCCGCGATGGGGGTGAGGCCCATCAGCGCGATGAGCTCGTCGGCGCGGCGCAGCTCGTCCTCGCCGGCGGTCCAGCGCGGCACCAGCTCGATCGTGCCGGTCGCCCCGGTGAGGACGATCTCCCGCACGGTGCGCGCGGACTCCAGCGGGTGGCGCGGGTTGACCTGGCCGATCAGCCTGCGCAGCGCGTGCACGTCGACGCGGCCGAGCCGGTGACCGAGGATCTCGGCGGTGCCGCGGGTCGGATGGTTGTAGGCGCCGAGGATGCTCAGCAGGGTGCTCTTGCCCGCGCCGTTCGGGCCGAGGAGGGCCCAGTGCTCGCCGGTGAGGACGGTCAGGCTGACCCGGTCCAGCAGCGTCCTTCCCGCGCGGACCAGGTCGACCTTGTCCGCGTTGAGGACCACGCCGCCGGTGGTGGCGTCCAGGTTCGGCTCGATCACGGCCGATCAGGCTAGCGGACCGCCCGGGCCCCGTGCCCATCCGGGGGTGGCACAGCACGCGGAGGTTCGACTCCAGGGCCCGGCCGGATACTGTGAGACGCGGTGCCCGGCGATGGGGAGGGACATGGAGGAGATCGGCTTCATGTGCGCCCGCTGCGGCGGCGAGGTGCACGATGTGACCCACAACCGTGAGGGCGCGCTCGACGGCGTCGGCTACCGCCACAACCGCCGGGTCGAGCCGTGGGACCACGAGCTCGAACTGGCCGTGGGCGTTCCGGCCCCGCCCGCGGGCGCGTGCGACTTCTGCGGGGTGCCGGGGCCGCGATGGCTCTATTACCCGACGCTCGACCCCGAGGACACCGACATGTTCGAGGTGGAGCTGGACACCACCCACCTGTCGGACGACGACACCGCCGTCGCCGTGCTGAACATGCTCTACCCGTGGTACGCGTGCGACACCTGCTCGGTGCTGGTCGCGGACCGCAACGTCGACAAGCTCATCGACCGGGCGCTGGACCGCACGCCCGTCCCCGACGACGGCCCCGTGGACGAGGAGACCGTCCGGGCGCGGCTCACCGGCTCGCTGTCGGTCTTCTTCACCACCCGGCCGGGACGGCCGCAGCCGTCGCGGGCCATCTGAGGGCACGGACGCCCCTTCGGTACCACCGGCACCTTGCCTCGCCGCTACGCCTCCCTCTCCTCCTGCCTGTCCTTGTGCCGGTATCCGCCCGTCTGCCTTCGGCGTTCCCTTCTATTGGGGGCAGGCCGCAGGTGCCGCGGAGGCGGCGGCCGGGGCGCGGGCCCTGCTCGGGAATTTGTCCGGGCCCCTTATTAGGATTCGGTCCGGTTAAGGTCGCGGTTCCGTCGCGTGGCCTGCCGGTGGCGTGCGAGGCGGGCGAGTCCCGGCGGCGCGCCGCGGGCGGGCGCGGGCGGTGCGCGGTCTCGGACAGGACGAGGGGCGGGGACTCCGGGGGATGAACGTGATCGTCAAGGCCCGGTACAACGGGCCGGACCACACGGCGCACGGGGGGTACGTCGCGGGACTGCTCGCCGGGCAGGTGGCGTCGGACACGGTGACCGTGGCGCTGCGCCGCCCGGCGCCGTTGGAGACCGAGCTGCTGGTCTTCCCCGACGACGACCGGGGCATCGGCGCCCGGCTGCTGGACGGCGAGGGCCTGGTGGTGGCGGAGGCGCTCGCGGGCGCCATCGTGGTTCCCGCGGTGCCGCCCGTCCCGTACGAGGAGGCGCTGAAGGCCGCGGAGGGGTACCGGGCCGCCGAGCCCGGCGGGCGGCACCCGTTCCCCCGCTGTTTCGTGTGCGGGCCGCTCCGGGAGCAGGGCGACGGGATGCGGCTGGAGCCGGGACCGGCCGGCGAGGGCCTGGTCGCCGCTCCGTGGACGCCGGACGAGCCGCCCGCGCCGGAGATCATGTGGGCGGTGCTGGGCTGCCCGGGCGGGCTGGCCTCGGCCGCCCCCGGCCCGCCGATCCTGCTCGGCACCATGACCGCGCAGGTCACCGAGCCGCCCGAGGCGGGCGAGCGGTGCGTGGTGATGGGGCTGGCCCGCAGCCGGGAGGGCCGCAAGCGGCACGCGGCGACGGCGGCCTACGGGGAGGACGGGCGGCTGCTGGGCCGGGCCGAGCAGATCTGGATCGAGTACGCGCCCGGTTCCGCCGACGCCTGATCCGTACGGGGCGTCACGCGGCCGGGCCACGGTCCGGCGCCGAGCCGCCGGACCGCGCGCGGTCAGCGCCCGGTGTACAGGGGGTCGTTCGGATCGATGCCGTTGACGCGCCCGTTGGAGTGCCCCGGGGATCCCGGCTGCGCGGGGCCGCTTAGCGGGGAGGGACCACCCGGCTGCGCGGGGCCACCGGGTTGTGCGGGGCCGCCCGGCTGCGCAGGAGCACCCGGTTGCGCTGGGCCGCCGGGTTGCGCCTGACCGGGTTGCGCGGGGGTGCCGGGCTGCGCGGGGCCTCCCAGTGGTCCCGGGACCGCGCCCGGCGTGGGTCCCGTCAGGGACGAACCCGTGCCCGGGTAGCGCCCACCCGGCGGGATGCTGGAGTTCAGCGTGTTGTGGGTCAGCTGATCGATCTGGCGGCGCGCCCGGTCGGCCTCGGCCCGCGCGGCGTCGCGCTCCTCGGCCAGCGCCGCCAGCGCGGCCTGCTGCTCGGCCACCGACTGGGCGAGCTGGCGTAGCTGGACGGCCTGGTCGTTCACCTTGGTCTGGAGCTCGTCGCGTTCGGCGAGCACGGCCTTGGCCTGCTCCTGGGCGGCGTCGCGTTCCTTGACCGCCTCCTGGACGCGGGCGTCGGCGCGCAGCGCCTCGGCTTCCGCCTCCGACTGGGCGCGCTGCGCTTCGGTCCGTTCCGCCTCGGCCTTGCTGGCGGCCTGCATGGCATGCTGCCGCTGGGCCTCGGCGTCGCGCATGGCGTTGCGGAGGTCCTCGGCGCCCTGCTTGGCGACCGCGGCCTCGACCCGCAGCGCCTCGGCGGCGCTCTCGGCCTCCGACACCCTGGCGTGCAGCTGCACCAGTTCGGCGCGGGCGGTCTCAAGCGCGGCCAGCAGCTCGTTCTCGCGCGCGGCGATCCGGTCGCGCTCGCTCTCGGCGGCGAGTTTCGCCGACACCGCCTGCTGCGCGATCTGGTGCGCCTCCTCCCACGCCTGCTGGGCGGCGTCGCGCTTGGCCGTGGCGAGCCTGGTCTCCTCGCGGGCGCGCGCGGACTCCCGTTCGGCGGCCTCGGCGCGCTGCCGCGCGGAGGCGGCCTCCTGCCGGGCCTCCTCGGCCTGCCGCTGGGTGGCCTCCCGCTCGGTCTGGGCGACCGACAGCTCGCGGGCGGCCTCGGCCCGCACCTCGGCGACGCGGCGCTCCACGCCCGCGACGCTGAGCTCGGAGGTGAGCGATTCGGCGAGCAGGTCGGCGGCCTTCTCCAGGCGCTCCACCATCTCCCAGGTGGAGGCGACCTGCCCGGTCAGGCCGGGCGCGTCGCGCCCGCGCTCGCGGCGCTCGCGCGCTTCGCGGGCGCAAGCGCCCTCGTTGTCCTGGCAGTAGCGGATGGCGCGTCCGGTCCCTACGGGCTGTGGCACGGGACGGCCGCAGTTGGCGCACGGCCAGACCGCGACGGGCTCGCCCATGCGCGCGACCTCGGTGACGGGGCTCGCCTCGGGCACGGCGGGCCCGGCGGCGCCTCGCGGCCCGGAGGCGGCGGGGGGTTTGGGAGCCTGTCCGGCACCGGCGACGATCCGGTCCCCCGGCGCGGCGACGGCCCGGGGCGGCCCGCCGTTCGCGGCGCCGCCGCCGTCACCGGTGGCGGTCGCGTTCGTGGCAGGGGGCGGGGTGGCGGGAGTGGCGTCGTTGCTCGTTCCAGCCTCGGAGACCGCGCCTTCGGACGTGCCGGCCTGCCCTCCGCGGCCGCTATTGTCGCGCTCATCACTCGTAGGCATGGAATGAACGATACGCACTAGTAGACGAGGCCGCAGTGACTTGTGCGCGCCGAGTGGGACGACGCGCGCGCAAGGAGACGAGACTCACCCGCGGGGAATTTCGGTCCGGGCTCGTGGGCCGGGGACGCCCAGGTCCGGGATGCGCCCGCCGTAGCGGGCCATCAGCGCCCGGTTGACCTCGTCGCCGCCGGGGACGTTGGCGCTCATCCAGCAGGGCGGCTCGGCACCCCGGGACGCGGCGAGCTCGTACAGGTCGGCCAGCACCCGCGACCACGCGTACGCGGCGAGGATGGTGGAGACGGCGGCGGTGCGCGGCGCGCCCGGGGGGTGCAGCACGTCGCCGGGCGGGGCGGCCGTGTCGACCACGATCGTGGCGTGGTCGGCGAGGGAGGTCGCGGCGCGCGCGGCGGCCGTCCGGGACGCGTCCGAGGAGGTCATGGCGATCACGGGCACGCCGCGCGCCGCGCATTCCTCGGCGGCCTCGACCGGGTACGGGTTGCGCCCGCTGGTGGAGAACACCACGGCCACGTCGGGGGGCTCGGGCGCGGCGTCCCGTACCACCGAGCGGCCCAGGCCCTCGGTGCGCTCGGCGTGCGTGCTGCCCAGCGCGTTCCCGAGGGGCAGCACCGACGGGTCCCACAGCGGCCGGACGGGGGCGAGGCCGCCGGCCCGGTAGAACGTCTCGCAGACCAGCGCGAGCGAGTGCCCCGCGCCGGCGACGTGCACGATGCCGTCCGCCTCGATGCAGGCGAGCAGCAGCGCGGCGGCGTCGGCGATCGGCTCGCCGGAGCGGGCGTCGAGCTCGTCGAGCAGGGACCGGACGCGGCCTGGATGGCCGTGGCGGGGGGTCCGGCGGGCCTCAGGCATCAGGGTCGTGCTCCTTCCCGTGGGCCCTCGCCAGGGCCCCCTCCAGCTCGGTGACCATCGCGGCGCGGTCCGGCGCGGCGCGCAGCCGGTCGGCCAGTCCCGCCGACAGCGCCCTGGCCAGCGCGGACAGCGATGAGGCATGCGCGTCGGCGTCCGGGGTGCAGAACGACAGCAGCAGGTCGACGGGGTCGTTGTCGGGGTGGCCGAACGCGACGGGCTCGGCCAGCCGGGTCGCGGCCACGCCGACGCCCAGCCCGCCGTCCTCCGGACGGGCGTGGACGAGGGCCAGCCCCTTGGTCAGGACGATATACGGGCCGTTCTCCTCGACGACACGGACGCAGGCATCGGGGTAGCCCTCCCCCGCCACGCCCATCTCCACCAGGGTGACGGCCGCTTCCCGGGTCGCCTCTCTCCAGTCGGCGGCGCGCACGCCGTCACGTGCGCCCGCCGCGGGGACGGACGTCATCAGGCCGGCCGGCCCTGCTCGGTCAGCCGCTCGCGCAACTGCTCCTGGAGCCCGTCCTTGTCGAGGAAGTCGCTGACCGTGATGACGACCGGGGCCGGCCCTTCCATCCCGGCGGTGTGCATGCCCGGCCCCACGATCACGTCGGCGGACATGCCACGCGCGGTGGACAGGTCCGTGTTCTCCACGCGGGCGTCCACGCCGAGGCCGCGCAGCGCGTCCTCGGCGGTCATCTTCAGCATCAGGCTGGAGCCCATGCCCACGCCGCAGACGGCGAGCACCTCCAGCGTGCGGTCCAGAGCCATCGTGTCCTTTCCCCCCTTGGTGAACTGTCTCATGTCCGCCGCGACCGGCGCGGCCATCGCCCGCCCCCGCGCCGGGGACGGCCGCGCCGGTCCGGTCTCACGCCTGGCCGGCGGCGGAGCCGCTGGTCCTCTCCTCGGCGACCTCGCGCCGTTCCCGGCGTCCCGGGAGCAGCAGGACGCCGGCGGTGACGGCGAGCGCCACGACGGGAACGGCACAGCGGGCGCGCCGGGGGCCGGGGGACGGTCGGGGGTCGTGAGACGAAACGGATGGCAGATCCTCGCGGCGCAGCTCCGGCAGCAGCGCCCTGGGCATGTAGAGCGTCTCGATCGCCATGCTGGCGCCGTCGGCGAGCCGGAGCCGCCGAATGGTCAATACCTCTTCCCCGGGCGAGAGGGCCAGCCGGCGGCCGATCTTCGGGTCGGCGGGTCCGGCGCGGAACGACAGCACCCGGCCGCCGGGCCGCATCCACCTTTTGATCATGTCCTCGGTGGAACAGGCCGCCGCGACTATTCACTCAGTACATGTATCGGGTTTATAGTGCCTCACATGTCGACTCCGCAGATCCTGCTCGCCCTGCTCGCCGAGCGGCCCAAGCACGGCTACGAGCTGAAACGCGAGCACGACGAGCGGCTGCCGGGAGCCAAGCCGCTGCCGTACGGCCAGGTCTACTCGACGCTGCAGCGGCTGGGACGCGACGGGCTGGTGGCCGTCTCCGAGGTCAACCGGGACGGCGGGCCCGAGCGCACGCTGTACGAGCTGACCCCGAAGGGCACCGAGAGGCTGCGGGCGTGGCTCGCCGAGACCGAACCGCCGCTGCCCCACATCACCGGCGCCCTGTTCTCCCGGGTGGTCATGGCGCTGCTGCTCGGCGGCGACGCGCGCGCCGTGCTGGACCGGCAGCGCGCCGCGCACCTGGAGCGGATGCGGGAGCTGACCCGCGCCAAGACCGCCACGGAGACGCCCGCCGCCGAAGCCCTGGCCGCCGACTACGTCCTGTTCCACCTGGACGCCGACCTGCGGTGGATGGAACTGGCCGCGCACCGCCTGACCGATCTGACCAAGGAGATCAGCCGATGAGTCCCCTGCTGCAAGCCCGCGACGTCGGAAAGGCGTTCGGCCGTACCCGGGCGCTGCGCGGCGCGTCCCTGACGATCGACGCCGGAGAGGTCGTGGCGGTCTCCGGCCCGAGCGGCTCGGGCAAGAGCACGCTGCTGCACTGCCTGGCCGGCATCCTCGTGCCCGACGACGGCGAGATCCGCTATGGCGGCACCCGCCTCGACACGCTGGACGAGGACACCCGCACCCGCCTGCGGCGCGAGGCGTTCGGCATCGTGTTCCAGTTCGGCGGGCTGGTGCCGGAGCTGACCGCCGAGGAGAACGTGGCGGTCTCGCTGATGTTCGCCGGCCGGGGCCGCTCGGAGGCGTCCGCGACCGCGCGGGAATGGCTGGGCCGCCTCGGTGTGGACGACTGCGCGCCCGTCCGCCCCGGCGACCTGTCCGGCGGCCAGGCGCAGCGGGTCGCCGTGGCCCGGGCGCTCGCCCACGGCCCCACGGTCGTCTTCGCCGACGAGCCCACCGGCGCGCTCGACAGCGTGGCCGGCGAGGAGGTGCTCGGCCTGCTGCTCGCGGCGGCCAGGGAGCACGGCACGACCATCGTCCTGGTCACCCACGACAACCGCATCGCGGCCTTCGCCGACCGCGAGATCGTGGTGCGCGACGGCACCGTGGCCGAGGCCCCGACGGTGATCCGGTGAACGGCGGCGGGACGCGGGAGCTGTTCGCCGTCGCCGCGATGCTGGCCCGCGGCACCGCACGCGCCGAACGGCGGCGGCGCCGGCTGCTGGCCTCCGGCACGGCCCTGGCCACGTTCCTCCTCCTCGGCGCGGTGAACCTGCTGCTCATCCGGGGCACCACCGACACCGCGTGGGCGGGCCTGGTGAGCGAGGAGGGGCTGCGGCCGGGCACCGCGCTGGCGCTGTGCCTGCTCATCGTGCCCGTGCTGGCGCTGCTGCACCAGGCGGGACGGGTCGCGCAGGCCACCCAGGAGCGGCGGCTCGCGGCGCTGCGGCTGGCCGGCGCCACGCCCAGGGACGTCCGGCTGCTCGGCGCGGCCGAGGCCGCCCGCGTCGGCGCGGCCGGCGCGGTCATCGGGTGCTTCGCGTACGTGGCGGGGCAGCGGGCGGCGATGGCGGCCCTCGGGGTCGGTGACACGGCGCGGTACGCGATACCGCCCTGGCCGGTCCCCGTCGTCCTCGTCCTGGTGGTGGGCGCCGCCGTGACGGTCAGCCTGCTGGTGTCCCGCCATGTCGTCACCTCACCGCTGGGCGTCGTCCGCCGCGCGCAACGTCCCCGGCCGGGCCCGTACACCCTGAGCCCGCTCGTCGCCGGCGTGCTGCTCATGGTCGCGGGCGGGCTCAGCCGGAACGTGGACGAGGTCGGGATGCCGCTGTTCTTCCTCGGCGCATTCGTCACCGTCATCGGCGTGGCGGCGGGGGCGGCCCGCATCGTCCTGGAATCCGCCCGCCTGGCGGGACGCTGGGCCCGTTCACCGGAGACGCTGCTGGCGGCGCGCGCCCTGGAGGCCGACCCGCGCGCCACGGGCCGCACCATGGCGGTCGCCGCGCTGGTGGTCGCCTTCGGCACGGGCACGGGCGCCATCGAATGGGCCGTGATAGGGCCCGCCACCGAGTACGGCGAGCCCATCGACCGGTTCTGGCTCGTCAGCTTCGGCCTGACCTATCTGGCGCTGCTGTTCGCCCTGCTGGTGACGGTCGCCGCCCTGGTGGTGCACCGGGCCGAGTCGCTGCTGGAGAACGGCCGCTCGATGGCGGCGCTGGCCGCGGTCGGCGCCCCGGTCGCGTCCCTGCGCCGGTCGGCGCTGCGCCAGACGCTCATCGCGGCGGTCCCGGTGTGCGGGATGGCCGCGCTGGCGACGGTCATCGGCATGACACCGGGCATGTTCATCGAGCCGGGCGTCGCGGATGTCGCCTGGATGGCGGGCCGGGCCCTCGTCATGGTCGTCCTCGCGGTGGCGGCCGCGGCCGCCGCCACGGTCGCCGCGGGCCCTCTCCTCGGCCGCGCCGCGTCGCCTGCTCGGTTGCGCGCCGAATGACCGTGCCCCTGAGGCCGGTCAGCGTGCCGGTTGGGCGGTGGCCATCGCCTTGCGGATGCGCTTGTCCGACACGGGGTAGCGCGTGCCGAGCTGCTGGGCGAACAGGCTGACCCGCAGTTCCTCCAGCATCCAGCGGATCCGCCGCACCTGCTCGTCGTCGCGGCGCGCGGGGTGCAGGCGCTGGACGAACCGCTCGTACTCGGCGTCCAGCGTCGCGGCCTGCTGCATGAGCTGCCGGTCGCGGCCGGGGTTCTCGGGCAGCTTGTCCAGCCGGATCTGGAGGGCGCGCAGGTAGCGGGGCAGGTCGGGCAGGCGATGCCGGCCCGTCTCGGTGACGAACCCGGGATGGATCAGCCGGCCCAGCCGTTCCCGGACGTCGGTCAGCGCCGGGACGAGGGTGAGGCTGGTGGTGCCGCGCAGCCGCCGGTCGACCTCGTGCGCCTCGGCCAGGATCCGCTCCACCAGCGCCACGATGGCGGCGGTGGCGTCGTAGAGGTCGGCGCGGACCCGGTCGTAGAGGGCGCGGAACCCCGCCTCGTCCCAGGCCGGTCCCCCGGCCTCGGCGATCAGCTGGTCGGCGGCGGCGGTCACGCAGTCGTCGAACAGCGCCGCGACCGAGCCGTGCGGGTTGTGGCTGAGCGCGAGCTTGCCCTGGTTGGTCAGGCCGCCCTGGATCTGCTTGACCGGGGACGGGGCGTTCAGCAGGATCAGCCGCCGCGTGCCCCGCCACATGGCGGAGCGCTGCTCGGCCTCGGTCTCGTACATGCGGACCGCGACGCTGCCGCCCTCGTCGGTCAGCGCGGGGAACGCCTTCACCTCGTACCCCGCCTGCCTGCGCTGGTAGGTGCGGGGCAGCTCGCCGATCGTCCATTCGCGGAGCCCGGCGCGCTCGAAGCCCTCGGCGGTCGCGGCCCGGGACAGGGTGCCGCGCACCCTGTCCTTGAGGCGGCGCTTGAGCTCGTCGAGGTCGGTGCCCTCGGCGAGGGTGCGCCTGCGCTCGTCCACCACGCGGAACGTGATGCGCAGGTGGGGCGGGAGGCGGCTCAGGTCCCACGCCTCGCGGGCGACGGTCACGCCGGTCATGTCGCGCAGTTCGCGCTCCAGGGCGTCCAGCAGCGGCTCGGTCCGGGGTTCGAGGCGTTCCAGCAGCTTGCGCGCGTAGTCGGGAGCCGGGACGAAGTTGACCCGCAGCTGCTTGGGCAGCGAGCGGATCAGCTCGGTCACCAGCTCGGCGCGCAGGCCCGGCACCTGCCACTCGAAGCCGTCCGGGCGGACCTGGTTGAGCACCTGCACCGGGATGTGGACGGTCACGCCGTCGGCGTCGCTGCCCGGCTCGAACTGGTAGGTGAGCCGCAGCGTCAGCGGCCCCTGCCGCCAGGTGCCGGGATAGTCGGCCTCGCTGACGTCGCCCGCGGCCTGGTTGATGAGCATCGACTTCTCGAAGCTCAGCAGGTCGGGGTCGGTGCGGCTCGCCTTCTTCCACCAGGAGTCGAAATGGCGGCCGGAGACCACGTCCTCGGGCACCCGCTCGTCGTAGAAGTCGAACAGGGTCTCGTCGTCCACGAGGATGTCGCGGCGCCGGGCCCGGTGCTCCAGCTCCTCGACCTCCTCCAGCAGCGCGCGGTTGTCGTGGAAGAACCGGTGGTGGGTCTCCCAGTCCCCGTCGACCAGGGCGTGCCGGATGAACAGCTCCCGTGACAGCTCCGGGTCGATGCCGCCGTAAGTGACGCGGCGTTGCGCCACGATCGGCACGCCGTACAGCGTGACCTTCTCGTACGCCATCACCGCGGCCTGCCTCTTGGACCAGTGCGGCTCGCTGTAGGTGCGTTTGACCAGGTGACCGGCCAGCGGCTCGACCCAGGCGGGGTCGATCGCGGCGTTGATGCGACCCCAGAGCCGGGAGGTCTCCACCAGTTCCGCCGACATCACCCAGCGCGGCGGCTTCTTGACCAGCGCCGAGCCGGGGAACAGGGCGAACTTCGCGCCGCGCGCGCCCAGATACTCGTTCGACCGGCGGCGCCGGGCGCCCTCGTCCTTCCTGCCGTCGGTGTCCATGAGGCCGATGTGCGACAGCAGGCCGGACAGGAGCGCGATGTGGATGCGGTCCGGCGGCGCGTCGGTGTCGTTGGGCGTGACGCCGAGGGATTGGGCGACCTGCTTGAGCTGGGAGTGCAGGTCCTGCCATTCGCGGATGCGCAGGAAATGGAGGAACTCGTTCTTGCACATCCGCCGGAACTGGCTGCCCGACAGCTCGCGCTGCCGCTCGCGCACGTAGTTCCACAGGTTCAGGTAGGCGAGGAAGTCGGAGGTGGGGTCGGCGAAGCGGCGGTGCTTCTCGTCCGCCGCCTGCTGATGCTCGGCGGGACGTTCGCGCGGGTCCTGGATCGATAGCGCCGCCGCGATGATCAGCACCTCGCGGACGCAGCCGTTGGCCTCGGCCTCCAGCACCATCCGTCCCAGCCTCGGGTCGATCGGGAGCTGCGCCAGCCGCCGTCCCAGGGCGGTGAGCCGCTTGCGCGGATCCTTCTCGGACGGGTCCAGCGCGCCGAGCTCGTGCAGCAGGTCGACGCCCGCCTTGATGTTGCGCCGGTCCGGCGGTTCCACGAACGGGAACGCGCCGATGTCGCCCAGCCCGAGCGCCGTCATCTGCAGGATGACCGACGCCAGGTTGGTGCGCAGGATCTCCGGCTCGGTGAACTCGGGGCGGGACTCGAAGTCCTCCTCCGAGTACAGGCGGATGCAGACGCCCTCCGACACCCGCCCGCAGCGGCCCTTGCGCTGGTTCGCGGACGCCTGCGAGATCGGCTCGATGGGCAGGCGCTGCACCTTGAGCCGGTGGCTGTACCGGGAGATGCGGGCGGTGCCGGGGTCGATCACGTACTTGATGCCCGGCACGGTCAGCGACGTCTCGGCGACGTTGGTGGCCAGCACGATCCGCCGGCCGCGATGGGGCTGGAAGACGCGGTGCTGCTCGGCCGCCGACAGCCGCGCGTACAGCGGCAGGACCTCGGTTGCCTCGCGGCGCCCGCGCAGGTGCTTGGCGAGCGCGTCGGCGGTGTCGCGGATCTCCCGTTCACCGCTGAGGAAGACCAGCACGTCGCCGGGGGGTTCCAGCGACAGCTCGTCCACCGCGTCCAGGATCGCCTGGATCTGGTCGCGGTCGGGGTCGGCCTGGGGGTCCTCCGGGTCGATGATCGGCCGGTAGCGGACCTCGACCGGGTACGTCCGGCCGGACACCTCCACGATCGGCGCGTCGCCGAAGTGCCGGGAGAAGCGCTCGGGGTCGATGGTCGCCGAGGTGATGATCACCTTGAGGTCCGGCCGCCGCGGCAGGATCTCCTTCACATAGCCCAGCAGGAAGTCGATGTTGAGGCTGCGCTCGTGCGCCTCGTCGATGATCAGCGTGTCGTAGCGGCGCAGCAGCCGGTCGGTCTGGATCTCGGCCAGCAGGATGCCGTCGGTCATCAGCTTGACCAGCGTCCCGTCGCTCGACCGGTCGGTGAAGCGCACCTTGTAGCCGACCGTCTCGCCCAGCTCGGTGCCCAGCTCCTCGGCGATCCGGGTGGCGACGGTGCGGGCCGCCAGCCGGCGCGGCTGGGTGTGGCCGATCGAGCCGAGCACGCCGCGGCCCAGCTCAAGGCAGATCTTGGGGAGCTGGGTGGTCTTGCCGGACCCGGTCTCACCGGCCACGATCACCACCTGGTGGTCGCGGATCGCCGCGGCGATGTCGTCCCGCCGCCGGCTGACCGGCAGCTCCTCGGGATAGGTGATCGCCGGGACGGCCGCGCGCCGCCGCTCCACCCGCCGCTCGGCCGTCTCGATCTCGGCGGCGATCTCCTCCGCGACCCGCTCGCGGCGCCGGGCGTCGCGCAGCTTCTGCGTCCCGTCGATGCGGCGGCGCAGCCGGTGCCGGTCGAGCGTCATCAGCTCCGGCAGGCGCGCGCGCAGGTCGGCGAGCGGCGAACTCACAGGCGTCCTCATCAGGTCGTCGGCAACTCAACAATAGGATCCCGGCGCACCGTAGCCGTCACGCGCGGCCCGGGGCGATCGATTTTCCTACGGGTCCGCCACCTGCAACGCCGCCGAATCGATCACCATTCCTGTCACCCGCGGGCGAGGGAAGACGACGACCCGGCCCGCGACCCGGGCCCCATCGTTCATCATGGGCGGACATGGGGACTCCGAGCGCGGCGGGACGCCACCGGATCGACCGGCTGCTGGGTTCGGGCGGGTTCGCCTCGGTCTGGCTGGGCCACGACGCGGAGCTGGACTCGCCGGTCGTGGTCAAGATACTCGCCGATCACTGGACGCTCCGCGAGGACGTACGGGAACGGTTCCGTGCGGACCCTGCACGAGCGCGGCATCGTGCACCGCGACCTGAAGCCGTCCAACGTGCTGATCCGCTCCACGCCGGACGGCGGCGGATACCGATCCGCTCGCCCGGCCCGGCGCCGTCCCTCGTCCGCTTCCTGTGCTACTGGGGCAAGGACCTGGCGACCGTCCCGGGCGATCCGGCCCTCAACCTGGCCGCCGCGTACCGGAGCTCGGCCAGGACCGTCCGCGAGGCGGGCGGCGTCCCGCCCGAGCACAGGGCGTACGCGGGAAAGGTGCGCCGGTACATCCGGGCGTTCCAGCCCGGATGAAGGCTCGCGGCGGCCGGCCTCGCGCCCGTCAGGACGCGCCGTAGACGGGTTCGGGGGTGGGGGCCTGGGCGAGGAGTTCGGTGACGGCCTTGCCCACGTCGGCCGGGTCCCAGCGGGCGCCCTTGTCGATGGACGGGCCGTGGCGGAAGGCGTCCATGACGCACAGCCTGCCGCCTTCGGCCTCGAAGATCCGCCCGGTGACGGCGCGGGACCCGGCGGAGCCGAGCCAGACGACCAGGGGTGAGACGTTCTCGGGGGCCATCGCGTCGAACTCGCCCTCGGCCGGCCTGGCCATGGTCTGGGCGAAGACCTCCTCGGTCATCCGGGTGCGGGCGGCGGGCGCGATCGCGTTGACGGTGACGCCGTACCGGCCCAGTTCGGCGGCGGCCACGAGGGTGAGGCCGACGATGCCGGCCTTGGCCGCCGAGTAGTTGGCCTGGCCGACGCTGCCCAGCAGTCCCGCGCCGGACGAGGTGTTGACGACGCGGGCGTCCACCGGGCGGCCCGCCTTGTTCTCGGCGCGCCAGTACCGGCCGGCGTGCTTGAGCGGGAGGAAGTGGCCCTTGAGGTGGACGCGCATGACCGCGTCCCATTCGTCCTCGGACAGGTTGACCAGCATCCGGTCGCGGAGGAAACCGGCGTTGTTGACCAGGACGTCGAGGCGGCCGAACGTGTCGAGGGCGGTGGCGACCAGGGCGGCGGCGCCGTCCTCCGTGGCGATGTCGTGCGGGCTGGCCACGGCCTCACCGCCCAGGGCGCGGATCTCCGCGACGACCTCCTCGGCGGGCGCGGAGGTGGCCTCGCCCGTGCCGTCCCGGGCCACGCCCAGGTCGTTGACGACGACCCGGGCGCCCTGGCGGGCGAACTCCAGCGCGTGGGCGCGGCCGAGGCCGCGACCGGCCCCGGTGACGGCGACGACACGGTCCTTGCAGATCACTGGGGGTCCTCCTTGTTCACGGTGGCGGCGTCGAGGAAGGCGGGGCGTTCTCCTCCGCCGTGCATCACGAGGTTCGCGCCGGTGATGTACGCGGCGGCGTCCGAGGCCAGGAACACGCAGGCCGTGCCCACTTCGGAGGGATCGGCGAGGCGGCCCAGCGGGACGGTGGCGCCGACCGCCGCGATCCCCTCCTCGTCCCCGTAGTGCAGGTGGGCCTGCTCGGTGCGGACCATGCCGAGCGTGAGGGTGTTGACCCGGACGTGCGGCGCCCATTCGACGGCCAGGGACGTGGCGAGGCTCTGCAACCCCGCCTTGGCGGCCCCGTAGGCGGCGGACCCCGGCGACGGGCGGATGCCGCTGACGCTGCCGATCATGATGACGGAGCCGCCGCCCGGACGCTCGCGCAGCCGCGGGTACAGCGCCCGCGACATGATCAGCGGCCCGATCAGGTTCAGCTCGACGATCTTGGTGTGGGTGCGCGCGTCGCCGTCCGCGAGCCGCAGGAACGGGGTGCCGCCGGCGTTGTTCACCAGGATGTCGGCCCGGTCGAGGCCGTCGGCGAAGCGCTGGACGGCGGCGGCGTCCCGGACGTCCAGCGAGGCGAACCTCGCGGTGCGGCCGCCCGCCTCGGGCAGCGCCGGCGGCTCGCGCCGGGCGACCGCGATCACCTCGGCGCCCGCGCCGAGGAGGGCGCGGCTGATGCCGAGGCCGACGCCGCGGACGCCCCCGGTGACCACGGCCGTCCGGCCGCTGAGATCGTGCCCCGGCATGCCGTCCTCCTTCTGCTACCTTCTGTTCTAACAAATGTTTGGTGGAAAGGTAGCGCATGGGAATCTCCACCACGACCCGTCCCGGCGGGGTCGCCGAGATCGTGGTCGACGCGCCGCCGGTGAACGCGCTCACCGTCCGCGGCTGGCACGAGCTCGCGGACGCGGTCACCGCCGCCGGCCGCGACCCCGGCGTCGGCGCCGTCGTGCTCCGCGCCGAAGGGCGCGGCTTCAACGCGGGCGTCGACATCAAGGAGATGCAGTCCACCGAGGGGCACACCGCGCTGGTCGGCGCCAACCGCGGCTGCTTCGCCGCGTTCGCCGCCGTGTACGAGTGCGAGGTGCCGGTCGTGGCCGCCGTCCACGGCTTCTGCCTGGGCGGGGGCGTCGGGCTCGCCGGCAACGCCGACATCGTCGTGGCCTCCGAGGACGCCTACTTCGGGCTGCCCGAGGTGGACCGGGGCGCGCTCGGCGCCGCCACCCACCTGGCGCGGCTCGTCCCGCAGCACCTGATGCGCGCGATGGTCTACACCTGCCGCACCGTCACCGCCGCCGAGCTGCACCACCACGGCTCGGTGCTGGAGGTCGTCCCGCCCGGCGACCTGCGCGCCAAGGCGCTGGAGGTGGCCGGGACCATCGCTGCCAAGGACCGGTACGTGATCCGCAGGGCCAAGGAGTCGCTGAACGGGATCGACCCGGTGGACGTCAAGCGCAGCTACCGCTACGAGCAGGGCTTCACCTTCGAGCTGAACCTGGTCGGCGCGGGCGACGAGCACCGGGACGCCTTCCTGCGCGAGGGGGTGCGCGAATGAGCGGCGAGGCCGGCCCGGCGTCCAGGACGGCTCCGGGAGAAGGCGGCGTGACCAAGGTGATGTCGATCGACGAGGTCGTGGGCTCGCTGGAGAGCGGGATGACGATCGGGATCGGCGGGTGGGGCTCGCGCCGCAAGCCGATGGCGCTGGTCCGCGCGATCTGCCGGTCGGACCTGACCGACCTCACCGTGATCTCCTACGGCGGGCCGGACGTGGGGCTGCTGTGCGCGTACGGCAAGGCCCGCGCGGTCGTGGCGCCGTTCGTGACGCTGGACTCGGTGCCGCTGGAGCCGCACTTCCGCGCCGCGCGCCAGAACGGCACGGTGGCGTTCACCGAGTACGACGAGGGCATGTTCATGTTCGGGCTGTACGCGGCGGCGCACCGGCTGCCGTTCATGCCCACCCCGGCGGGGCTCGGCTCGGACCTGCTGCGCGTCAATCCCGGGCTGAGGACGGTCCGGTCGCCCTACGGGGACGGCGAGGAGCTGATCGCCGTCCCGCCGTTGACGATGGACGTCTCACTGATCCACATGAACCGGGCCGACGCCCGCGGCAACGCGCAGTACCTCGGGCCCGACCCGTACATGGACGACCTGTTCGCCAAGGCCGCCGACCGCACGTACGTGTCGTGCGAGCGGCTGGTCGAGCCCTCCGCCTTCCTGAAGGAGGGGCCGGTCCAGTCGCTGCTGATCAGCCGGTCGCACGTGGCCGGTGTGGTGGAGACCCCGAACGGCGCGCACTTCACGCTCGCCGAGCCCGACCACGCCCGCGACGAGGCGTTCCAGAGGCTCTACGTCCGGTCGGCCGCCGACCCGGAGGAGTGGGCGGCCTTCCGCGACCGCTTCCTGTCCGGCGACGAGGGCGAGTACCAGGAGGCCGTCCGCGGATGGCAGGAGGAGGCCGAGTGAGCACCAGGGCCGAGGTGTGCGCGGTGGCGTGCGCCGAGCTGTTCCGCGGGGACGGGGAGATCGTGGCGGCCGCGGTCAGCGGGACGGTGCCGATGATCGGCTCCCGGCTGGCGCGGGCCACGTTCGAGCCGGGGCTGCTGACCACCGACGGCGGGCCGGCGCTGACCGCCGAGCCGGTGCCCGTGGGCGCGTCGGGCGAGGTGGAGGGCTGGCTGCCGTTCCGGGACCACCTGTGGCTGGTGCTGAACGGGCGGCGGCACGTGGTACTGGGCGCCAGCCAGATCGACGGGTACGGCAACTCCAACATCTCCTGCATCGGCGACTGGGAGCGGCCGAAGTCGCAGCTGCTGGGCGCCCGCGGCGCACCGGGCAACACCAGGGTGAACACCACGAGCTACTGGATCCCCAGGCATTCGCCCCGCGTGTTCACCGAGAAGGTCGACTTCGTCAGCGGCATCGGCTGGGACCGCGGCGCGTACGAGATCCGCGCGGTGGTGACGAACCTGGCGGTGCTCGACTTCGCCACCCCCGACCACAGGATGCGGCTGCGCTCGGTGCATCCGGGGGTGAGCGTGGACGAGGTCACCGCCGCCACCGGCTTCGAGCTGGTGATCCCGGACGAGGTGCCCGAGACGCGGTCGCCGACCGATGAGGAGCTGCGGATCATCCGGGACGTGCTCGACCCGCGCGGCCTGCGTGACCGCGAGGTCGCCCCATGAGCGGCGAGGACGGCGGGAGCGGCGGGCAGGTGCTCGACACCCCGCTGACCCGGCTGGTGGGCGTACGGCATCCGGTCGTCCAGACCGGCATGGGCTGGGTCGCGGGGCCCCGGCTGGTGTCGGCCGTGGCGAACGCGGGCGGCCTGGGGATCCTGGCGTCCGCGACGATGACGCTCGACCGGCTCGGGACGGCGATCCGGGAGGTCAAGGAGCGCACCGAGGCGCCGTTCGGGGTGAACCTGCGGGCGGACGCCCAGGACGCGGGCGACCGGATCGATCTGCTGATCAAAGAAGGCGTCAGGGTCGCGTCGTTCGCGCTCGCGCCCAAGCCCGACCTGATCGCCAGGCTCAAGGACGCGGGCGTGGTGGTGATCCCGTCCGTCGGCGCCCGCAGGCACGCGGAGAAGGTCGCCGGGTGGGGCGCCGACGCCGTCCTCGTCCAGGGCGGCGAGGGCGGCGGCCACACCGGGCCGGTCGCCACCACGCTGCTGCTCCCCCAGGTCGTGGACGCGGTGGACATCCCGGTGATCGCGGCCGGCGGCTTCTTCGACGGGCGCGGGCTGGCCGCGGCGCTGGCGTACGGGGCGGCGGGCGTGGCGATGGGCACCCGGTTCCTGCTGACCTCCGACAGCACGGTGCCCGAGGAGGTGAAGAAGGTCTACCTCGGCGCGTCCGAGACGGTGGTGACGCGGCAGGTGGACGGCATGCCGCACCGCGTCCTCCGCAGCGACCTGGTGGACGCGTTGGAACGGTCGGGACGCGCGGGCGGCCTGCTGCGCGCGCTCCGCAACGCGGCGCGGTTCCGCCGGATCTCCGGGATGTCGTGGGGCGCGATGCTCGCCGACGGCCGCGCGATGAAGCACGGCAAGGACCTGTCCTGGTCGCAGGTGCTGATGGCCGCCAACACCCCGATGCTGCTGAGGGCCGCGATGGTGGACGGCCGTCCCGACCTCGGGGTGATGGCGTCCGGCCAGGCGGTGGCGCTGATCGACGACCTGCCCAGCTGCGCCGAGCTGATCGGCTCGATCGTCACCGGCGCCGCCGAGGCGATCCGCGCGCAGCGCGCCCACCTGGCCGGGACCGGCGAGCGCGGCTAGTAGCGGCTCCCCACCGGCGCCGGGACGGCGTCCAGGGCCGCCAGGTCGGCCTCGCCGAGCGCCACGGAGGCGGCCGCCGCGTTCTCCCTCAGGTAGTGCGGCTTCTTGGTTCCGGGGATCGGGATGACGTGGTCGCCCTGCGCGAGGGTCCAGGCGATCGCCACCTGGGCGGGCGTGACGCCGTGCCGGGCGGCGACGTCCTTGACGACGTCCACGATCCGCAGGTTCGCCTTCAGCGCCTCCTCCTGGAAGCGCGGGTTGTGCGCACGGAAATCGTCGTCCTCGAAGTCGGCGCTGGTGACCGTGCCGGTGAGGAACCCGCGCCCCAACGGCGAGAACGGGACGAACGTGGCGCCGTTGGCCTTGCACCAGCCCACCACGTCACCGGAGGTGCCGGTCGTGCCCAGCGCGTCCCGCGTCCACAGCGACAGCTCGGACTGGATCGCCGCCACGGGGTGGACGGCGTGCGCCTCCTCGGCCTGCGCGACGGTGACCTCGGACAGGCCCAGATGCCGGACCTTCCCCTCGGTCACCAGCTCGGCCATCGCGCCCCAGGTCTCGGCCAGCGGGACGTCGGGATCGACCCGGTGCAGGTAGTAGAGGTCGATGACGTCGGTGCCGAGGCGGCGCAGGCTGTCGTCGGCCGTCCGCTTCACGTTCCCGGGGGTGCCGTCACGGCCCGCCGCGGGACGGGCCCCGCTCTTGCCCACGAGCCCGGTCTTGGTGGCGATGACGGCGCGGTCCCGGTGCCCGCCCGCCAGCGCTTTGCCGAGGAGGGACTCGTTGTGCCCGCTGCCGTACACCTGCGCGGTGTCCAGGAAGGTGACGCCCAGGTCCAGCGCCTCGCGGATCACCGCGATGGAGACGTCGTCGTCACGTTCGGCCAGGTCATAGCCCTGGCTCATGGTCATGAGGCCGAGCCCGACCGCGCCTACCGGGGTTCCGGCGAAGGTGCGGGTGGGCATGGCTGGAGTGCTGTCGGTCATGCCCATGATCCTCGCCGATGGGGGCGGGGCGATGACAGGCGCCATCCATCAGACGGCACCCGTTGAGCCGCGCCCCTTAAACGAAGGGGCGGCCCTTGTGGATGCGGCGGCGGGCGTCCCACAGGTACATGTTCCACGGCCAGGCGCGCAGCACCGGCGGCAGGACACGGTTGATGCGCGCGGCGCGGCGGCACGCGCGGTCGAAACGCCGCTGGTCGCGCTCGGTCCAAGGCAGGCCCAGCAGTTCACGGAACTCCGGCGGCAGCCAGCCCAGCGTGAACAGGCGGTTGGTGGGACCGAACACCCAGCGCAGCGGGGCGGGCAGGAACGCCAGTGTCGCCATGCCGCGCAGGTAGGGGCGGGTGACCTTGTCCATGCTCAGGTCCTCGATCGCCTCCCGCCAGTACTTCTCGAAGGCGTCCCGGTCGGCGGGCCACATGTCCGGCGGCACCTGCAAGGTGGTCGCGAACCGGGACGCGTGCCGGTAGAGGTCGTCCAGCGCTTGCGATCCCACGTTCCCGTAGAGGACCTCGACGACGTCCTGGGTGCCCTTCCACAGGCACGCCGCGACCCATAGCTGGAGTCTGCGGTCGAACGCGTTGTACTTGACCTCGCTGGAGGGCGGCGACCTGACCTGCCGGTGCTGCTTGTTGACCTCTTCGCGCAGCACCTCGCGCTCGTGGTCGGTGCCGTGCCAGGCCACGGCGATGTAGCCGAGGGTGGTGCGGCCCCGCTTGATGGGATGCCTGTCGACACGGCCGCTGTCGACCCTGCTCTCCGCGACGCCGCGGCCGACCGGCAGCAGCGACAGCTGCATGACCACGTTGGCGGACGCGGCGCTCAGCGCGAACCAGTTCAGCGCGTTGCGGACCACGTCCGGGACCTCTCCCGGCGCCGTCGTGCCGCCGGCGCGTATCAGCCGGCCGGTGGGAGCGTCGACGTCTGGGCCGGCCATGGAACCTCACTTCCAACCGTGCGTGATCCCCGTTGCGTTGCATCCCTCTGCCGCACCACCGTGACAGCAGTAAGTGGTCACTTGCAAGCGGATGTGATCGAGACCACGCGATCAGCGGATCGTGCCCGCCGCGCGCATCCGCTCGACGGACGCGCCGTCGTACCCCAGCTCCGCAAGCACCGCGTCGGTGTGCTCGCCGAGCGCGGGGATCGGCCCCATCCGCGCCTCCGCGTCCGCGAACGTGATCGGCGGCAGGATCGCCCGCAGGTCCCCGACCGGCGAGCCGACCTCCCGCCAGCGGTCCCGCTCGGCCAGCTGCGGATGCGCGACCAGGCCGTGGCCGTCGTTCAGCGAGGCGTTCGGCACGCCCGCCTCGTCCAGGCGGCGCAGCAGCTCCTCCCGGCCCATCCGGGACGTGAACCCGGCGACCAGCGCGTCCACCTCGGCGCGGTTGCGGACGCGGGCCTGGTTGGTGGCGTACCGGGGATCGGTGACCAGGTCGGGGCGGCCCAGCACGCCGGTGGCCAGCGCCGCCCAGCCGCGGTCGTTCTGGACGCCGATCACCACGTCCACGCCGTCCGCCGTGGGGTACTTGTCGTAGGGCGCGATCACCGGGTGCCCCAGCGCGGTGCGGCGCGGCGGCTCACCGGTGTAGAGCGTGGTGTAGAGGGCCTGCCCCATCCATTCGGCGACCGCGTCGAACATCGACACCTCGATCGACGCGCCCTCCCCCGTCGTGCCGCGCCGCACGAGCGCGGCCAGGACGCCGGAGAACGCGTACATCCCGGCGGCGATGTCGGCCAGCGGCGACCCGGCCTTGACGGGCGTCTCGGGCGTGCCGGTGACCGAGATCAGCCCGGCCTCGGCCTGCACCAGCATGTCGTAGGCGCGCTTGTCGCGGTACGGGCCGCGCGAACCGTACCCGGACATGTCGACCACGATCAGCCGCGGATGCCCGGCGCGCAGCTCGGCCGCTCCCAGCCCCATCCGGGCGGCGGCGCCGGGGGCGAGGTTCTGCAGGAAGACGTCGGCGCGCTCGATCAGCGCGCCGAGGACGGCCCGTCCCTCGCCCGCCTTGAGGTCGAGCGCCACCGACTCCTTGGACCGGTTGAGCCAGGCGAAATGCGTGCCGAGCCCGCCCCGCACCGCGGCGTCGTACGCGCGGGCGAAGTCGCCGCCGTCCACCCGCTCGATCTTGATCACCCGCGCCCCGAGGTCGGCGAGCTGGCGGGTGGCGAACGGCGCCGCCACCGCCTGCTCCAGCGCGACGACCGTGACGCCCTCCAGCGGCAAGGCCCCCATCAGGCGCCCCGCTCTTCCAGGAGCCGCCGGCCGATGATCAGTTTCTGGATGTCGGCGGTGCCCTCGCCGATGAGGAGCATCGGCGCCTCCCGGTACAGCCGCTCGATCTCGTACTCCCTGGAGTAGGCGTAGCCTCCGTGGATCCGGAAGGACGCCTCCACGACCTCCTTGCAGTACTCCCCGGCCAGGTACTTGGCCATCCCGGCCTCCAGGTCGTTGCGGTCGCCGGAGTCCTTGCGGCGGGCGGCCATCACCATCATCTGGTGCGCCGCCTCGACCTTCGTCGCCATCTCCGCCAACCGGAACAGGACCGCCTGGTGCTCGGCGATCGGCTTCCCGAACGTCTCGCGCTGCCTGGCGTAATCGAGGGCCAGCTCGTACGCGCGGCGCGCGACCCCGCAGCCGCGCGCGGCCACGTTCACCCGGCCCACCTCGACGCCGTCCATCATCTGGTAGAAGCCCCGGCCCGGCGTACCGCCGAGAATCTGCCCGGCGCCGATCCGGTACGCGTCGAAGACCATCTCGGTCGTGTCGACGCCCTTGTACCCCATCTTCTCGATCTTCCCGGGGATGGCCAGGCCGGGCGCGACCTCCCCGAACCCGGGCGTCTTGTCGACCAGGAAGGTGGTCATGCCCTTGTGCCCCGCGTCCGGGTCGGTCTTCACCAGGGTCGCGACCAGGTGGGACGTGGCCCCGTTGGTCAGCCACATCTTCTGCCCGGTGATGAGGTAGCCGTCCCCGTCCGGGACGGCGCGGGTGCGGATCGCCGACACGTCCGAGCCGCAGTGCGGCTCCGACATCGAGAACGCGCCGCGGACCTCGCCCGCCGCCATCTTCGGCAGGTAGCGCGCCTTCTGCCCGGGCGTGCCGTGCTGGGCGAGCATCCAGGCCACGATGAAGTGGGTGTTGACGATGCCCGACACGCTCATCCAGCCCCGCGACAGCTCCTCCACCACCAGGGCGTAGGTCAGCAGCGACTCGCCGAGCCCGCCGTACTCCTCGGCGATCGTCAGCCCGAACAGGCCCAGCGCGGCCATGCCGTCCACGATCTCCTGCGGGTAGGCGTCGGCGCGTTCCAGATCGGCCGCGACCGGCAGGATCTCCCTGTCGACGAACGACCGCACCGTGGCCAGGATCTCTCGTTGCTCGTCGGTCAGGCCGTGGGTCTGCTGCAACCGTCCGCCGCTCATGATCGGTCCGCCTTCCTAGCCGATGGTCTTGGGCGATGCCGGTCTCGCCGGCGACGCCGGGGGGTCGTCAGCGGGCGGGGTCGTCCTCGCGCCAGAAGCCCTGGCCCTCCAGGTGGACGACGAGCAGGGTGCCCGCGTGCCGTATATGCGTGCGCATCGCCTGCCGCGCGGCCTCGCCGTCCCCGGCCCGCAGCGCGGCGAGCACCAGGTGGTGGTCGTCCACGGAGGCTTGGCTCCAGCCCTGGATGCTGGCGTAGAACCGGCGCGGCGCGTACCGCACGACCAGTTGCAGCAGCCAGGCGGTCTTCGGGGAACGCGCGGACAGGTTGATCACCCGGTGGAAGTGGTGGTTGGCCCGCTCGATGGCCTCGGAGTCGCGCAGCCTGGACGCCCGTTCCAGGTCCTCCTGCGTGCGGTCGAGCGCGGCCAGCTCGTCCTCGGTGATCTGCGCGGCGGCGCGGGCGGCCAGCTCGCCCGCGAAGTACGCCTGCGCCTCGAAGAGGTCGTGCACGTCCTGCCGGGTCAGCGGGGCCGGCATGAAGCCGCGGCGCGGCTCCAGTCGCACGAACCCCTCGCCGCGCAGCGACAGCAGCGCCTCGCGCACCGGGGTGACGCTGACCCCGAGGTCGTCGGCGATCCGTTCCAGCCGCAGGAACTCGCCGTGCCTGACCCGCCCCGACATGATCAGGTCCCGGACGTAGGCGGCCACCTCGTCGCTGAGCTGGCGTCGCCTGCCCAGGGCCCGGTCGCCGGACGGCACCACTGTCATCGTCTCCCCTGCATCCGTCTGCCAACAAAATATATGAAAGCCTGGCAGCCGTCCGGAGGACACCACGTGAGGAGAGCGCCGTGTTCGAGCCGACCGCCCGTCTGGACGACGCCCGCCTGAACGACGAGGAGCGGGCCATCGTCGAGGTCGTCCGGGAGTTCACCGACCGCGAGATCCGCCCGTCCGCGCGCGAGCTGGAGCACGCCGACGCCTACCCGGAACGGCTGATCGAGCGGATGAAGGAGCTGGGCGTCTTCGGCCTGGCCGTGCCCGCGCGGTACGGGGGGTCGGCGGTGTCCAAGCGCTGCTACGCCCTGGTCACCGAGGAGATCGCCCGCGGCTGGATGTCGCTGGCGGGGGCGTTCGGCGGGCACACCGTGGTGTCGCACCTGCTCGCCACGTTCGGCACCGAGGAGCAGAAGGCCCGCTACCTGCCGCGCATGGCCACCGGCGAGCTGCGCGCCACGATGGCGCTGACCGAGCCGTCCGGCGGCTCGGACCTCCAGGCGATGACCACCACGGCGCGCCGGTCCGGCGACCGCTACGTGGTGCGCGGCGCCAAGATGTGGATCACCAACGCGCGGCGGTCCGGGCTGGTCGCGCTGATGTGCAAGACCGACCCGGAGGCATCCCCGCGGCACCGCGGCATCAGCATCCTGCTGGCCGAGCCCGGACCCGGGTTCACCGTGTCCCGCGACCTGCCCAAGCTCGGCTACAAGGGCGTGGAGAGCTGCGAGCTGGTCTTCGACGGGTACGAGGCCCCGCTGGACGCGGTGCTCGGCGGCGAGGAGGGACGCGGGTTCGCGCAGATGATGCGGGGCCTGGAGGTCGGCCGCGTCCAGGTCGCCGCCCGCGCGCTGGGCGTGGGCAGGGCCGCCCTGGAGGACTCGATCCGCTACGCGCAGGAGCGCGAGGCGTTCGGCAAGCCCATCTGGCAGCACCAGTCGGTCGGCAACCACCTCGCCGACATGGCCACCAAGCTCCGGGCGGCGCGCCTGCTCACGCTGGACGCCGCCGAGCGGCTGGACGCGGGGCTGCGCTGCGACATGGAGGCGGGCATGGCCAAGCTGTACGCGTCCGAGGCCGCCATGGAGATCGCCCTCGACGCCGTGCGCGTCCACGGCGCCGCCGGGTACTCCACCGAGTTCGACATCGAGCGCTACTTCCGGGACGCCCCTTTGATGATCGTCGGCGAGGGCACCAACGAGATCCAGCGCAACGTCATCGTCCGCCAGCTCATCGAGCGCAACCGCATCAGCTGAACTCCGCCGTCATGGCGGTGACGGCGCCCGGTGCGCGGATCGCCAGGTCGCCGTTGGGCGAGCCGGTGGCGATGAACGGCTGGCCCGCGTACACGGGGCTGCGGGCGCGGAACGACAGCCGGTTCACCTTGCGCCCGGCGCGGCGCGGCAGCTCCAGGCACAGGATCGCCAGCAGCGGCCCGTGGACGACCAGGCCGGGGTGGCACTCCACCTGGGTCGTGTACGCCTCGTCATAGTGGATCCGGTGCGCGTTATAGGTCAGCGCGCTGAACCGGAACAGCAGGACGGGGTCGGCGGTCATCGCCAGGGTCCAAGGCGCGTCGCCCCTCTCGGGAGGTTCGGGAGGCTCGTAGGACGGCTGCGCTGGGCGGGTGGCGGGATCGCCGCTGCGGTAGACGAGGTCCTGTTCCTCTACGGCGAGTTCCGTCCCGTCGGTGCCGTCCAGGAACGTGTGGCGGACGGTCACGAACAGCAGCTCGCCGCTGCGCCCGTGCTTCAGCTCGGTGGAGGCCAGCTCGGATCGGCGCGTCACGGCAGCGCCGATGCGGAGGGGGCGGCGCAGGGAAAGGCGCCCGCCCGCGAACATGCGGCGGCGGTCGGGGATCGGCGGGAGGAAGTGCCCGGCGAGGGGATGCCCGTCCGGTCCGAGGTCCTTCTGGGCGGGACGCTCCAGGAAATGGACCCAGTGCCACAGCGGGGGCAGTTCCGGGCCAGGAGGGGCGGTGTCGAGCAGGCCGGCCAGGGCCTCCGCGGGGCCGGGGGTGATGGTCTCGGTGGTCTCGTGGGGGGCGGGCGCCCAGCCCTCGATGTCGATCACGCGACGGCCCCCTTGGCGCGCAGCGCCGCCACGTCCGCCGCGTCCAGTCCCAGATCGGCGAGGACGGCGTCGGTGTGCTCGCCGAGGCGCGGCGCCGGGACGGGGGCGCGGTCGCCGGTCCCGGTGTCGAGCGGGGACGCGGGCGCGCGGAGCCTGCCCACGCCCGGCTGGTCGATCTCCCCGATCAGCGGGTCGCCCTCCAGGTCCAGCTCGGTGAACCGCCGGTAGGGCGCCCACAGCACGGCCGAGCCCCGGAACGCCTCGGTGACCTCCTCCAGGGTCCGCTCGGCGAACCAGGGCGCGAGGAGGGCGGCCAGGGCCTCGCGGTGCCGGTAGCGGTCGCCGTCGACACCGAAGTCCGCGCCCAGCAGCCGCTCGAGCTCGGCGACGGTCTCCTGCAGTCCGGTGATCTCGCACAGGTCGGCGAAGTGGCGCGTGGTGAGGGCGACGACCATGACGCGGCGGCCGCCGGCGAGGGCGAAGTCGCGCCCGAAGCCGCCGAACAGGTAGTTGCCGACGCGCTCGCGGTCGTGACCGAGCTGGGCCTCGGCGAGGAACCCGAGGTTGCCGGCCATGGCGAGCGCGACATCGTGGAGCGGCAGGCGGATCCGGGCGCCCTCACCGGTACGGGAGCGGCGGCGCTCGGCGGCGAGCAGGCCGGTGGCGGCGTAGAGCCCGCACGCCATGTCCCAGGCGGGCAGGACGTGGTTCACCGGCGCCCCGTGGTCGGGCGGGCCGGTGACGAACGGGAACCCCACCTCCGCGTTCACCGTGTAGTCGACGGCCGCGCTCCCGTCGTGGCGCCCCTCGATCTGGAGGTGGATGAGATCGGGACGGGCCTCGCTCAGCGCCTCGTACGACAGCCACGGCCGCCCGACCGCGTTGGTCAGCACGATCCCGGCGTCGGCCGCCAGCCGCGTCACGACGTCGCGTCCCTCGGCGGAGCGGAAGTCCACGGTGATCGACCGCTTGCCCTTGTTCATCCCCGTCCACAGCAGGCTGGTGCCGGACGGGGCGAGCGGCCAGCGGCGGACGTCGGCGGCGCCGCCGACCGGATCGACCCGGACGACGTCGGCGCCGAGCTGCGCCAGCGTCATCCCGCCGAGCGGCGCGGCCACGAAGCTGGAGATCTCGACGACCCGGAGCCCTTCGAGCATGGTTGCCATGACCCATATATTTCATAGCCGCGCGAGGCGCGCGGGCATCGGGCTCCCCTGCGGCGGCGGCGGCCGCGGTTCGCCCCGGTCAGAGCGTTCGATGACGTGGTCAGAGCCGTTCGATGATGGTGACGTTGGCCTGGCCGCCGCCCTCGCACATCGTCTGCAGCCCGTACCGCCCGCCGGTGCGCTCCAGCTCGTGCAGCAGCGTGGTCATCAGCCGGGCGCCGGTCGCGCCGAGCGGGTGGCCGAGCGCGATCGCGCCGCCGTTGGGGTTGGTGCGGGCCGGGTCGGCGCCGGTCTCCTTCAGCCAGGCCAGCACGACCGACGCGAACGCCTCATTGATCTCGATGGCGTCCATGTCGCCGATCGTCAGCCCGGTCTTCTTCAGCGCGTACGCGGTGGCGGGGATCGGCGCCGACAGCATCCGGATCGGGTCCTCGCCGCGCGCCGAGAGGTGATGGACGCGGGCCCGCGGGGTCAGCCCGTGATCGGCGACCGCCCGTTCGGACGCGATGAGCAGGGCCGCGGCGCCGTCGGAGATCTGCGACGAGAGCGCGGCGGTCAGCCGTCCCCCTTCGAGCAGCGTCTTCAGGCCCGCCATCTTCTCCAGGGAGGTGTCGCGGCGCGGCCCCTCGTCCGCGGAGACGCCCTCGTAGGGGACGATCTCCCGCTCGAACCGTCCCTCGTCGATGGCGCGGATCGCCCGCTGGTGGGAGGCGTAGGCGAACTCCTCCATCTCCTCGCGGGAGATGTCCCAGTCCCGGGCGATCATCTCGGCCCCGGCGTACTGCGACACCTCCCGGTCGCCGTACCGCCGCGTCCAGCCCTTCGACCCGGCGAACGGGCCCTCGGTGAAGCCCAGCGGCTCGGCGGCGGTCATCGCGTACGCGATGGGGATCTGCGACATGTTCTGCACGCCGCCCGCCACCACCAGGTCCGACGTCCCCGACAGCACCGCCTGGGCGGCGAAGTGCACCGCCTGCTGGGACGAGCCGCACTGCCGGTCGACGGTGACGCCCGGCACCTCCTCGGGCAGGCCCGCCGCCAGCCACGCGGTCCGGGCGATGTCCCCCGCCTGCGGGCCGACCGCGTCCACGCAGCCGAGGATCACGTCCTCGACCGCGGCCGGGTCCACCCCCGACCGCTCCATCAGCGCGGACAGCACGTGCGCGCCCAGGTCGGCGGGGTGGGCGGCGGACAGCCCGCCGCCGCGGCGCCCGACCGGAGCGCGGACCGCTTCGACGATGTAGGCATCGGCCATGGGGGGACCTCCTGGTTGAGGGTCAGCTCGCCGGTTCGGACTGGATGCCTTCCAGGACCATGGCGAGGTACTGCTTGGCGATGTCCTCGGCGGACAGCCGCCCGCCGGGGCGGTACCAGTTCGCCGCCACCCACACGGTGTCGCGGATGAACCGGTAGATCAGGTTCAGGTCGAGGTCGGCCCGGAACACGCCCTCGTCCACGCCCCGTTCGAGCAGGCCCGTCCACAGCTCCTCGAAGCGGCGCCACGAGTCGCGCAGGTAGGCGAAGCGCTCGCTGGCGGCCAGATGCCTGGACTCGTTCTGGTAGATCACGACGGCGGGCCGGTGCCGGTCGATGGACCGGAACGACTCCACCACGATGGCCTCCAGCGTCTCCCGCGCCCCGAGGCCGGACTCCAGGACGCGGTCGTAGGCCGCCCACATCTCGTCCAGGAAGGTCGACAGGATCTCGTCGACCATCGCCTCCTTGGAGTCGAAGTGGTAGTAGAGGCTGCCGCCCAGGATCCCGGCGGCGTCGGCCACCTGCCGGATCGTGGTCGCGGCGTACCCCTGGGAGGCGAACACCTCCGCCGCGGTGGCGAGCAGCCCCGCCCGCCGTTCGGCGCGCGCGGCGGCGGTCCCCTCGGTGTCGCGCCTGCGTGGACTCATGGGTTTCGGTTTCCCTTACGGATGCTGGCTGGAGACGGACACGACCTCGCCCGTCATGTAGGACGAGTAGTCGCTGGCCAGGAACACTATGACGGTCGCGACCTCCCACGGCTCGGCGTACCGGCCGAACGCCTCCCGGCTCGTCAGCTCGTCCAGCAGGTCCTGCGAGGTCACCTTGACCAGGTGCGGGTGCATCGCCAGGGACGGCGCCACCGCGTTGATCCGCACCCCGTGCTCGGCGGCCTCCAGCGCGGCGCAGCGGGTCAGCGCCATCACGCCCGCCTTGGCCGCGGCGTAGTGCGACTGCCCCTTCTGCGCCCGCCACCCGATCACCGAGGCGTTGTTGACGATGACGCCCCCGTCCGGCTGGCCGCGCATGAGGCGGAGGGCGGCGCGGGTGCAGCGCATGGTGCCGTTCAGGGTGATGTCCAGGACCTTCGTCCACTCGGCGTCGGTCATGTCGGCGAGCTCCGCGGTGCCGCCGAGGCCCGCGTTGTTGATCGCGACGTCGATGCGCCCGAAACGCCCGGCCGCGTGCGCGTACAGGGCCTGGACCTGCTCCTCGCTGGTGACGTCGCAGGGCAGCGCGGTGACCCGGTCGGACCCGAACGTCTTCTCCAGCTCCAGCCGGAAGCCCTTCAGGCGACGCTCGTGCGCGTCGGAGATCACGACGCTCGCGCCCTCCTCCAGGCAGCGCCGCGCGGTCGCCCCGCCGATGCCCGCCCCGGCCGCCGCCGTGACCACCACGACCTTGCCGTCCAGGAGGTCGCGCGGCGCGGGGTACGCGGGCGGTCCCGCCGGCCTCACGGCCGCGGCTCCCGGGGCAGGCCGAGGACGCGCTCGGCGATGATGTTGCGCTGGATCTCGTTCGACCCGGCGTAGATGGTGTCGGCGCGGGAGAACAGGAAGAGCCGCTGCCATTCGTCCAGGTCGTACGGCTCGCCGCGCGCCACGAGCCCGGCGGCGCCCAGCACGTCCATGGCCAGCTCGCCCAGCTCGCGGTGCCAGGTGCCCCAGACCAGCTTGGAGATGGACGACTCGGGTCCGGGCGCCCCGGCGGCGATCCCGGCCATGGTGCGGGTGGCGTTCAGCCTCATGATCTCCAGGCCCATCCAGGCGCGGGTCAGCCGGTCGCGCAGCAGCGGATCCTCGATCGCGCCGGTCCTGCGCGCCAGCTCGATCACCCCGTCCAGCTCCCGGCGGAACCCCACCTGCTGGCCCAGCGTGGCGACGCCCCGCTCGAAGCCCAGCGTGGCCATCGCGATCTTCCAGCCCTGCCCGGGCTCCCCCACGATGTTGGACGCGTCGGTGCGGGCCCCGTCGAAGAACACCTCGTTGAACTCCGAGGTGCCGGTCGGCTGCACGATCGGGCGGATCTCCACGCCGTCCTGCCGCATCGGGACCAGCAGGTACGACAGCCCGCGGTGACGCGACGAGCCCGGCTCGGTGCGGCACACCACGAAGCACCAGTCGGACTCGCGCGCCAGCGACGTCCAGACCTTCTGCCCGGTGATCCGCCATTCCGTCCCGTCGTCGGCGAGCTGGGCGCGGGTCTGCACGCCGGCCAGGTCGGAGCCCGCGTTCGGCTCCGAGTAGCCCTGGCACCACAGCTCCTCGACGGCCACGATCGGCGGCAGGAACCGCTTGCGCTGCTCCTCCGTGCCGAACGCCATGATCGTCGGGCCGAGCAGGTTCTCGCCGATATGGCCGACCCTGGCGGGCGCGCGGGCCAGCGCGTACTCCTCATTGAAGATCACCTGGTGGGTGAGGCCGGCCCCGCGCCCGCCGTGCTCCACGGGCCAGCCCAGGCACGTCCAGCCCGCCGCGGCCATGTGCCGTTCCCAGGCCAGCCGCTCCTCGAACGCCTCATGCTCGCGTCCCGGCCCGCCCAGGCCCCTGGCGTGCGCGAACGCCCCGGACAGGTTGGTCTCGAGCCAGTCCCGGACCTCCGCCCTGAACGCCCGGTCCTCGGGGCTCTCGTCATGCTGCACGCCTGATACTCTACCAAACAGTTGTTAGAAAGAATCCCGCCTCATTCGACGTGGATGGCGAACAGCGTCGTGTCGTCGGAGCGGTCGTGCCGCATCCGCGACAGCACGTGGTCCAGCACCGGAGCCGGGCCGGCGGGATGGTCCGCCAGCACCTCCCGCAGCCGGCCGATCCGGTCGTCCAGGTCCGCGTCCCGCCGCTCCACCAGCCCGTCGGTGTAGAGGAACAGCAGATCACCGGTCAGCAGCCGGGTGCTGATCGTCGAGTACTTCACCGACGGCGCCGCGCCCAGCATCGGCGCCGGATCGGTCTCCAGCAGGATCGCCCGCCCTCCGCGCACCATGATCGGAGGCAGGTGGCCCGCGCAGGCCCACTGCATCACCCGGTCGCGCGGCTCGTACCGGGCCACCAGCGCCGTGCCCGTCGCGATCGGGCCCTCCAGTTGCCCCACCATCTCGTTGAGCCACGCCATCAGCTGGCCGGGCGGCTGCCCCGTGTACGCCAGGCCGAGCAGTCCGTTGCGGGTCCGCGCCATCGCCGCCGCGGCCGGCAGCCCATGCCCGGCCGCGTCCCCGATCGCCAGCAGCGACCGCCCGTCCGGCAGGGTCCGGGTCGCGAACCAGTCCCCGCCCAGGCGCGCGCTCTCGGCCGCCAGGCTGCGGATCGCCACCTGAAGCCCCGGAAGCGGCGTGACCCCTTCGGGCTCGGGCAGGATCGCCCGGCGCAGCGTCGCCACCACCCGCCGCTCCTGCGCGTTCGCCGCCTGCTGCCGGAGCATCTCCCGCCGCGTCTCGGCGAGCGCGCGCTCGATCCCCCGCCGCCGCGTGATGTCCTGGGACACGAAGTTCGCCGACACCGCGCGTCCCGAGCTGTCCAGCACCGGCTCCGCGAAGATCCACAGATGCCGGTGCTCGCCCTCCGGGGTCACCACCCGGTGCTCCATCTCCACCGGGGCCCGGCGCCGCAGCATCGTCTGCGTGCGCTCGTCGACCAGCCCCCGATCCTCCTCGACCAGGAGCTTCTCCAGCTCCCTGCGCGGATGGACGCGCCTGTTCGGATCCAGCCCGTAGTTGCGGGCCATCTGCTCCGACATCACGATCTCGTCGGTGTCCAGCGCCCACTCGCCGAACCCGATCAGCGCCAGCCGCCCCACCCGATCCAGGCGGCGGCGCATCCGCTGCTCCTCGTCGTGGTAAAGCCAGGTCACGCACACGCCGGTCGGCACGCAAACGCAGCGCAGGCTCATGGTGGCCGTCTGGGTCACCCCTTCCTGCGCCGTGGAGAACTCGAACGGCCCCCTTTCGTACGGCTCCCCGGTTTCCATCACCTTGACGTACTCGTTGAACAGGCCCATGAGCGCCGACCCCGGGTCCATTCTGAGAAGCCTTTTCCCCCGCAGTTCCGAGGGCTCGCGTCCGAACAGGTCCTTGGTGACCTCGTTCGCCTTCGCGTAAAGAAAATCCAGGACACGCCCCTCGGCGTCGCACACCGGCACGAGATGCGCCGCCGGATGGATGGAGGCGTCCAGCACGGCCCGCGCCGCCGGATCGTCCGGCATCTCCTCAAGCCGCTGCTTGTCACCGGCCTCCCCGATCTCGGCCGCGCGCCCGGCCTCCACCAGCGGCGTGATCTCCGGCGCCGGTCCCCCGGGCGCGCCCTCCCCGCCCTCCGTGCCCGTCACCAGCGCGGCGGCCTCTTCCAGCTCCAGGTCCATGTCCCGGGCCAGCCAGATCAGATGCTGCAGCGCCTCGCCGGGGTCCACGCCCAGCCGTCCGGCCAGCACGACCCGCGCCTCCGCGATGATGGCGCGGCCACGGGCCGCCCCACGCAGGTCGTCCAGCTCCTGATTCGGTGGTCTGCGCTCCGCTTCCCCCACCCCGAATCCCCCGATCAACGTGATACGGCGCTACGAGAGAAGAACCGTACATAAGGCTATGAGGCGCGCTATTCATAACCTTCGCGGGGCAGGGGATTTTGCCGTTCCCTCGACGTGTCGGCGACCTCGCTTTACCGATTCGCCGCCTGATGGACCTGCCGCGTCAACGATGTCAGCCGCCGTGCCGCCACCCGGAACGACGATCCCGCCGGATGCAGCGTCAGCACCACGACGATCCACCGGTCCCCCTCGCCCACGACCCCCGTCGTGTGCAGCACGGGCCGTCCCAGCCCCAGGTCGGGCGCGCTCACGGTGAGCACACCGCCATCAGCCCGGCACGGCGTCGCCGGCGAGTCCCCGAACCCCGACCACCCCTGCTTGACCGCCCACGGCCGCGGCACCGCCCGCGGAATGCCGAAGTACTGGTCGTACCGGTCCGTCCCGCACCGGGTGGCCTTCCGCAACTCCCCCATGATCAGATCCCGGTGCGCGGCCGGCGCCCGTTCCAGCAGATACCGGTAGACCCGCGCCACGTCCATGGCGCTCAGCGCCGTGTACCCCCAGAACCCGGGCCTTTCCGCGGGCGGTGGAGCGGTGTCCCGCAACCCCACCACCCGCACCATACGCTCGATGATCGTCCGCTGCCCGCCAAGCCTCCACAACCGCGTGGCGGCCCCGTCGTCACTGGACCGCAGCATCGGCCGCAACACCGCCAGCTCCTCCGAGGTGACCCGCTGCCGCCCCCTCAGGAAGTCCAGCGCGATCAGGATCTTCACCACCGACGCCGACCGGAACGTCCGCCGCTCCCCCGAGCGCACCACCACCCGCCGGCGCTCCCGGTCGTACACCACGTACCCGGCCCGCACCCCCGCGGGCACCCGCACACGCGCGCTCTCGGACGCCGAGGGCCTCCCACTGACCGAAGGCGGAGGCTCCGACCTCGTCGTCCCCTCCGCCGAACACCCGCTCAGGACCACGACCAGCCCCAGAGCCACACGCCCCACCAACGAGATCACCCGGCCATGCCTACCAGATCGAGGCCCCCGTAACCGAGTACGCACCGAAGCCCAGACTGCGCTACAGTAATCAAGCCCGCTCATGAGGGGCACCGGGACGTAGCGCAGTTTGGCAGCGCACTTGACTGGGGGTCAAGGGGTCGTGGGTTCAAATCCCGCCGTCCCGACAGGTCAGAGGCCACTTCCGATCTTCGGAAATGGCCTCTTGGTGTGTTGGGTGTCTAAGTGGGTGACTACGGTGCCGCGTTGGCGCCGGGGAACAGCCGATCCATGGCGGTAGCGCCATCCTGGATGACCGGCCGGATCTGGTGGCGGTAGACCGTCTCCGTGACGTTGGTTCCGCTGTGGCCGACCAGTCGAGCGATGGCTTCCACGGGCATGCCACCGTCGGACAGCAGCGACACGAAGCTGTGTCGCATCTCCCGAGGTGTCCAGTCCTCCGGAGACAGTCCGGCTTTCTTGATCACATGTCGGAACGCGCGCCGGACGTTGTGCGAATCGAGCGGGGTACCGACTCGGGAGGCGAACACTAGACCGCGGTCCTGCCACGCATCGCCGGCCGCCTTCCGCGTGGCCTCTTGGCGCCTTCGATGGCTCAGCAGCGCCGAAACGCAGCGCACCGGTAGGGCCAGCGTCCGACGGGATTTCCTGGTCTTGGTGTCGCCCCCCGCGCGGACCGAACGCCACACCTTGATGTGCGGAGGTATGGGCGGGTTGCGGAACGGATCCCCTTCCAGGTCCACGTCAGACCACGTGAGGGCCCTCAGTTCCTCGGTGCGGGCACCCGTGAGCAGCGACAGCACGATGTAGGGCCCGATCGTCGCCGTGGTGTTCTTGGCCGCCTCTAGAACCGCTTCGGCCTGGTCTAGCGTGAGCGCTTTCGAGGGGCGTCCCCCGTGCCCAACGGGCACATCGCACAACGCAACGACGTTGCGCTTGACCTTGTCCCGCGCTTGGGCGTTCCTGACGGCACGACTTAGGATCGAATGGAGTAGTCGCAGCGTGCGCGTGCTGAGTTCGGCTGCCTTCTCCGCTAGCCACTTGTCTACATCCTCGGCCGACAGTTCGCGGAGTTTCCGCGCTCCCAATGCCGGGATGATGTGCTTTTCTGCAAGGGTTGTGTAGTTGCTGATCGTGTCGTCGTCCCGCCCCCTGATGCCATATGTCAGCCAGTACGTCACGGCCTCGGCCACGGTGTAATTGAGCGGCCCTACGGGCAAGCCGTCGTCACGGTCACGTAGCTTGTCACGAAGTTTTTTGAGCGCGCCGGTTTTCGTCTTGTCGCTGGCCCTGCGCACGATGCGCTTCCCGGCGGGGGTGTATCCGATCGTGACGGAGGCGATCCAGCGTTGCCGTTTCTCGTCCCAGTGCAGTCCGCCGTCCCCGCGTGGACGACGCAGCCGACGGCCCTTTTTCTCAACCTTGCGCGAGTCGTCGTCGGGTTCTTCTCCTGACATGGGAAGGGGTTCCTTTCGTTGCTCTTTGCAAGGGGTGTATCGGAGTCCCTTCGGGACACGCCTCTTCTTTGAGCGCCGCCGCTCACCCGTGCCCCTCCCCCCTTGAGTGCCGCTTGGACGTAGGCGGGCAGGTCGGCCACCTGCGCGCGGCCGGAGGGGGCACTCAAGGGGAGGGGTGGCGGGGTGCGTGCGGTGGTCAGCAGGCAGGCGATTGAGCGTGGCACCCTGTGACGCACAGGCGGGGGTTTGGGGGTGGGGTTACAGGTCAGGCAGGGTGTCACGCCCCGCGTGGCACCCCCCGTGACACCCGCGTGGCGCCTGCGCGTGGCAGGGCGTGACATGATCATCAATGGGTTGCGCGCGTCTCCCACGCGCAGCCGTGCGCGGGGAGACGCCAGCCGCCGCGACGTGTCGCGCCGGGACTCAGGCGACGGGTCAGGCGTCGGTGGTCTCCGCCTCGTTCTCCAGCTGGGCAATGTAGTCGGCGACGGCGGTGCCGGGCACGCGGCGGGAGCGGCCTTGCTTGACTGAGCGCAGGCGGCCGGTGCGGATCAGCTCGAACACCGTGGAGCGCGACAGCCGGAGCATGGTCATCACGTCGGTGACGTTGTAGAGGCGCATGGCCGGCGGGACGTCGGTTGCGGTGGCGGGGTGGTGGGTGTGCTGCGTCATGGCGGTGGTTGCCTCTCTCCGATCGGTCAGGGGGTACAGGGGTCCTCCGGTGGCGTGCTTGGTGGCTTTGGCGCCGGAGGGCCGCTTGGCGTCCCGTGGCGCGGTTTCGTCACGGGTTCCTCACGCGCGCTTGCACGCGCGTTGAGGGGTAGCCGTCCCAGCCGTCCCGGCCGTCCCTTCGCAGGTCACCCCTGGGACGGCTTGCCAGGGTGGGACGGCTTGAGCCGTCCCAGGGGCGGCGCGGGGGGGTTAGGACGGGTTGCGGTACTCGGCCAGACCTTCCCTGAGGCCGTCAGAGGGCGACGCCTGTTCGGCGGCGGCGAAGCAGTGCATTCCGCCGTGCGCCTGGTCGTGCCAGAAGATCAGCAGTGCTAGACCGGCGTTGGTCACATCGGGCACGGTGAAGCCGTGTTCGCGCGCCATGTGGACCAGCAGCTTCTCCGCGGCCAACCAGCCGACCGCGATCGCCTCTGCGATCAGCTCGTGGTCGCGGCCGTGCACCGTGGGGGTGAGCCCGCTGGCTTGGGCCATCCACCACACCTCCGGGTACAGCTGGGGGTTGCCGTCGTAGTGAGCGGTCATGTGGGGTGTTCCTTTCTCGGGGAGGTGGTACAGGTGCGGGACGATCGCCCGCACCCCAACGAGGGGAAGGCGGGTACTTCCGGAGAGGGCCGGGGTACGGGCGGGTCAGGTGGCGGACCGGCCGCACCGCGGACGGCAGACGGTCCGGCGGATGGTCCGACGTCCGCACGGTCGCCCCGCGTGGCGTGCCCGGTGATGGACGGGTACGCCACCCGGCGTCGTACCCGTGGCGGCTCCCTGGACGGGCCTGGTGTCGGCCAGCGTGCCGGGTACGGCGCCGGGTGGCGTGGCGGGTACGTCGGGCAGGGGTACCCGTGGCGTCTGGCCGGTGCCGTCCGACGCGCGTACCCGTCGGGTACGGCCTCGCGCGACGCGTCCACCGTGCGCGACGGGTTCGTGGTGCTCACGGTGAGGCCGGGGCCGAACCCGGAGGGACGCAGGAAGCTTTGCGGTAGCCGGTCGGCTTTGGCGTGGTTGCACGGCAGGCAGGCCAGCACCAGGTTCGCCGGGACCCAGGTCGGCCACACGCTGAACGGGATCAGGTGATCCAAGGTCGCCTCATCCAGCGAGGCGAACGGCTGGCCGCAGTAGAAGCACACCGCGCCGTCCCGGGCCGCCAACCGGCGCTTGATACGGCGCCGCTTGGTGGAGTTGGGCCGCCACCGTTTGGCCCCGCCGTTCACCGCACACCCCGCCGATGAACGGCGTCCTGAACGTCGCCGTGAACGGGCCGCGGGCGTCGCTGAACGTCCGGGCTGATCGGTGAACGCTCCCCAGCGGGGCCGTGAACGCCTGCGGAGCGCTCCCGCGCGCCGTGAACGGTGTCGGCCAGGATGCTCGACAGGGCGGTGATCTCGGCTGCCATGGCGTCCAGACGGCGGCGGATCTCGGCCAGGTCAACCTCGCCGGTTCCGGGCGGGACAGGCGGGGGCGGAATGGCCGGCACCGGTGCTCCGGGCTTGCCGGGCAGGAACCGCACCCCGAACACCGCGCCGATCAGCTCGGCGTAGAACAGCGAGGGCGCGGTGTGCCCGTTGGCCCACCGGGAGACCTGCGTCTTCATGTTCTCATCGGCGGGCAGCTCGATCCCGCGCGCCCTGGCCACCTCGCGCATCTCGCGTCGGAGCCTGCCCATCGACCAGGCACGGGCCGCACACAGCGCCCTGAGGTCATCCCCGCCGCGCCACACCCGCGCAGGTCGGTCCTGACAGCCGGGGGCGGGGGCGGTCATCGGGTGACCTCGGAAACGCGCGAGGCCACCAGGTACCGGCACCACGCGACCCAGGCCCGATCGTCCGGGTGCGGCGAGCTCTCCATGATGGGGAGCTCGCCCCGCACCGCCAGGTGGACGCCTTCACGGCCGTGTACGCCGAGCAAGCTCGCCAGCTCGTCCCGCAGCGCGCCCGCCGAGGTCGCAGCCGCCGCCTGGTTCAGGTCGGCGAACCCCTTGTCGATGGTGGAGAAGCTGGCCAGCAACGCGACCGCCTCCACCTCCGACAATCCACACAACAGCCGATCCATGGTCAGCCGTTCCGCCAGTACCGAGGTACCGTTGAGCTGCATCGTGACTACTCCAGAACGATCGATGCCCCGGCCCTGGCGGGCTGCATCCCGCCAGGGCCTTCTTGTGTCCACGGAAGTCCACCTAGGACCTCTTGGGCACAGCATGTGCCTCATCCGACATCCTTGTCAAGCCTCATTCGACAGGTGACATGCCGGATGAGGCGTCATGGCAAGCTGCCTCTTTCGTCGGGCATGCTGTCCACATGGACATATCCGAGGTCATCAAGGCTCGACGGGCCGAGCTTGGGCTCTCGCAAGGCCAGCTGGCTGCAGCGGCGGGCGTGAGCCTTCGTCAGCTCGCTCGCTACGAAGCGGGGGAACAACAACCGGTACTGTCTGCCGCCGTCGCGCTGGCGGACGCCTTGGACATCTCCCTGGCCCAGCTTGCAGGGCAGGTCAGTTACAGCCTCGATCTATCGGGCGACTGGTGGTGTGCGTGGCAGACATGGAAGGACGGAACACCTCGCGTTGACACGCATTACCTCGCAGTGGTTCAGCGAGGAGACGTGTTGCATCTCGACGCAGATCGGGCATTGCCCGTAGAGCAGGGAAGCTATCGCTGGCGTGGGGAGCTTCGCCTGTGGGACAACGAGGCCCTAATTGGTTGGTACCGATCGACTGACGCAGCCGTAAGGTCTAAAGGCTCTCTCTACTTGGCGCTCCATCCTCACGGCAATCAGGCACACGGGAGATGGGTGGGAATGAGCTACGATGGGCCAGTAATTACAGGCTGGGGGGCCATCGCCAGGAGCGAGGATGCAGCCCGGGGAGTAGTTCAAGATCTTATCAATCCCGAAAGTTAGGTCTACGCGCATGACGCATAGGAGTCGCCTAGTCCACTTCGTTATTGATGTTTCAGATCTAGAGGCGGCCGTGACCTTCTGGGGCAAGGCGCTTGGGGCATCCGAAGAGGACATCCCAGAAGAAAGTCGGCCGATCTACCGCAAGCTTCGATTGCCGTCATCGGACATCAGGATATTGCTACAGAGGACCCACGACCGTAAGCTCTCAAAAGAGCGCATGCATCTAGACATCGAAACGGATGATGTTGAGGCTGAAGTTCAACGACTTGAGGCGCTAGGCGCTAGACGATGGGACCATCAGAGGGAGCGCGGCTTTGAGTTCTGGGTTCTCAGAGACCCGTGGGATAACGAATTTTGCGTATTGCAAACGGAATATCCGGAGATTTTGGCCAGGCAAGATCCCTGGGAGTGAGGGCTAGCCGTCGTCGCACAAGCAGCGCAGACTGGCGGGTATGGCGACGTGCCAGACCTGCAACGGTCAGGGCGGATGGTGGGAGTACGGGAACGGCCAACCGGGCAAGGCCAAACCAAAACGGTGGATCAAGTGCGAGGACTGCCAAGGTAGTGGGAGCACGCGGTGACGGAGCCGATTACCTGCCCAGAATGCCAGGGCAAGGGCGAGACCACCATCGGCCGTCTTCGGCTGCGCTGCCGCTTCTGCCAGGGGCGCGGGCTGGTCGGTGGAGACCACGAACCCGCGGAGGGTGACCACCGACGCTCTGATGGCTACCGAACGCCTCGTGAGGGTGAGGACTATGACCCAGACGTTCACGGCCCTTTGCCGCCGGTCTGGGAGCATCCAGCCGTCGCCCAGAGCGGCAACCGCTGGTGTCCGATGTGTCTGGGCGCCGGCACAGTCATCGGCCTGGGCGACATCTACCGCAAGACGCCCGAAAAGTTGATCGAACTGCCCTGTCCTCGTTGCTCTGGGACGGCTTAAGCCGTCCCACCCTGGCAAGCCGTCCCAGGGGTGACCTGCGAAGGGACGGCTGGTACGGCTGGTACGGCTACCCCTGGCCCACTGGCCACCCTTGCCCGTCTTCCCGTCGTGTCCCGCCGGTGCCCCCAGGGGAGCGGACTCGGCGGGGAACGCATCGTGGGTGCGGCCGTCCAGCATCCGGCCGGGCGGCGCCAGAACGGGTAGGGCGGTCCGGCGGCGTGCTTGGTGGCTTGTGCGCCGGGCCGCCCGCAGTGTGTTCGGGGTGACGTGGCGGGGTGTGGCACCCGGTGTGGTGTCCGGGTGGGGGTTTGGGGGTTGGGTTACTGGTCAGCGGGGGCGCCACCTCGGTGTGCCACCCGGGGGTGCCAGGGCGTGCCACCCGGGGGTGCCAGGGCGTGCCACCCGGGGGGCCACCTGCGTGTGCCACCCGTGCCAGCATGATCAACATGTGTGATCGCGGCGGGTCACCTAGACGCGAAGGCGAGTGACTAACTGAGTGACGACGGCGCAGTATCTCCATGGATTACTGCGGACGCTGACACACGTTCCATATGGGCGCTGACGCGCGAAGTTGCAGGGTAAAGACGCCTGGGGGTCAAGGGGTCGTGGGTTCAAATCCCGCCGTCCCGACGCAGGTCGAAGCCCACATCCGAGCCTCGGACGTGGGCTTTTGGCGTTCGTACAGCCGCAAAGTACAGCTAGGACGCTTGATCGCCCATCTCCCGACTGGTCCCCTGTCGATGCGAAGCTCTTGCTCCGGACAGCACTTGGGCGTGCGGCCTCCGGCCCTGCCCTGGCACACACCATGCCGCCTCCTCCGAGGCCAGGGAATTGTCCGAGGCAGGTGCCGACGACGTTCACCCCTACGACACAAACGCGTGCTACCAGGCGGAATGCCGATCTTGTTCTAGCGTGGTGGGCGTGAGCAACCCTATGCCGTTCCTCGCCACTATGACCGGTGCAAGCGCCGGCATGTTCTCCATCGTCGCCGGCTTCCTTGTGTCACGGTTCGTCGGCCTGGACAGCGAACAGCAGGCCAACGAGCGAGATCTGAACGAACTGGAGGAGGAACTCGCGACAATACGCCAGCGTGCCGCCAAGACCACGGCCGCCTGGGTCAGGTTGGAGGCTGAACTCATATTCGAGATGGAGAACGTCCTCGACGCCGTGTGCGAGGGCAACATCGATGTCGACACGCTGCGCCGCCGATGCCCTACACCCCTCTCGGATGAACAACTCCTAGAGGTCGCCCATGACGTGCACCAGCATTACCTCAAGGCGTTCGACACGCTTCACACCGTGATCCACGCGATCCCGAACATCGCCGAGGCTGAAGTCGATCAACTTGAGGATCTGAAGGATTGGGACGAAGTCAGGGCCGCCGCAAAGGGCATCCCTGCCGAGCCGGAGTGGCCCGATGTCTGGGAACATGCACTGGGCAGAGTAGTTGATGAACTTATCGAGGCAGCCGAACGACGCAAACGGGAGGCGCAAGAGAGGGAACGGGAGATTCGGGAGCGGGAAAAGGCCATGCAGCGCGCGATCTTCGGGCGGTCGTTTCCCGACTTTACGGTACCGTCGCTACAAATACCAGCCACGATACCAATGCCATCTGCTCCACTTCTCCGTGGCCAGCCGTCTCAGGAGCGCGCCCAACGCCGTATCGACCTAAGCAACGCTCGTGCAACCGCTGAACGGCAGATAGAGGATGCCGAAGCCGAGATCCAGCGGATTCAGCGACACTCGGTGGTCGTTCCGATTAAAGAACTCGTGCGAGGGCTCCTCGTACTCCTTACTCTTGGCGTTCTGGGGGTCGTGAATCCCCTGCTCCTCATGAGCCAAGGGCCAGAAGAATACACGCCCACGATCGAATCGTTGCGCTGGACGTTCCTTTTCGCGTTCCTGCTCTTGGTGATCTACCTCGCCAGTTTCGCAGGCAGGTTGTGGCGGAAGGTCAGCAAATTGACCGGGCACGCGGGCTCCAGCACCCAGAAGGAAGCAAGCCCATGACCACACGCCCAAGACGGGCCCGATTCGTAAG